>CADBUA010000467.1 GCA_902797665.1 uncultured Lachnospiraceae bacterium
AGAAGACATGAGTGAAAAAACACAGAATCTCTTGGAGGTGCGGGATCTGGTGGTCCGTTATGGCGGCATTGAGGCGGTTCGAGGCATCAGCTTCGATGTGCCGAAGGGGCAGATCGTCACCCTGATCGGGTCCAACGGCGCTGGAAAGTCCTCCACCCTCCGCTCCATCGTTGGCCTGGAGAAGCCGGCATCCGGGTCCATCAGCTTCGAGGGACAGGATCTTCTGAAACTCGGGACCGAGACCATTGTCACCAGGGGGATCACCCTGGTTCCGGAGGGAAGACGCGTCTTTGTGAACCTGACCGTGGCGGAGAACCTCCGGATGGGCGCTTACATGAGAAAGGATGATTTCAGTCAGGATCTCGACTGGGTCTATTCTCTCTTTCCGCGCCTGAAGGAGCGCTCCTGGCAGCCGGCAGGAACCCTCTCCGGCGGGGAGCAGCAGATGCTGGCCATCGCCAGGGCTCTGATGAGCAAACCGGATCTGATCATGATGGATGAACCTTCCCTGGGGCTGGCCCCCATCATTGTGCAGGAGGTCTTTGAGATCATCCGTGTCATCAATGAGCAGGGGGTGACCATCCTTCTGGTGGAGCAGAACGCCAATATGGCCCTCCATGCGGCGAATGTCGGCTATGTGATGGAGACCGGCCGCATCATTCTGAGCGGCAGCGGAGCGGAGCTGGCCTCGAATGACCAGGTCAGGGAGGCGTATCTCGGGAAAGCGAAGTGATTTGGGGCCAGGCATTCTGCCTGGCTCTTTTTATGAGCGCATATACCAGAGGCACTCAGGACTTGCCGTTGGCGAGTCGTTAGTGCCTCTGCATATACCGTATCTACGGACGATAGGCTGCAGATTCTCCTGGCGCGAGTATAGAACTTCAGGGAGGAAGCATTTGGAGAGCTCATCCAGCCAGGTTCGCCAGGTGCGTTCGGGCTGGGGGATCTTCGGTAAGAGACTTCACCCGCGGCAGGAGCAGGCACTGCGGGAGTATCAGGAAATCCTGGGCGATCCTGGGAGATCTGAGGAAATCCAGCGAGATCCAAGGAGAGATTCTTCCGAGCCGCTTTCTGGGCGGGGAGAGGCGCTGGATGCCGCAAATTTTCTTGCTTTTAAACAGACCCTAGCGCATAATAATGAAAAGTAACTGTCCAGCCCGTTTTGCGCACTTTGCGCCAAGCGAGGTTATACAGCTCAAAAGCAAGTCCGGGCGCACTATGAACGCGACGACAGGAGCCTGCGCCCGGCATCGTAGCCTGAAAGGAGCTTGCGACTGGACAGCTACAGGGGTGAAACCAGCAGGAAGCAGCTGCAGTCACGAAAAGGACTTGAATGGCGGAAAAATACCAGGGATTCTGAGCCCTCAGTCATTCAGCACATTCAGCAGGTTCCTGCTCTGTCAGAATCGGAAAAGGGGTTTTCGGACGTATGGGTGTGGATAAGGGGACAAAGGATTACGCAACCAGCTGGATGGATGCGACATTTGACGCAGGGAAGGAAGTTGGGGACCTGGTCAACAAGGCAATCGCCAGCGGTGACTTCAGTTCACTGAACAGTCAGATCAGCTCGGCGCTCAGCTCCGCCTTGAACCAGACGGCGGATGCGGTGCATGACGCTCTGCTTGGATCCAGCGTCAGTACCGGGCAGCGGGAGATGCGCAGGGAAGGCAATGCCTACCAGAGTGCCCAGGAGAAAAGCAAGTGGTATACGCAGACAGGAGCTGAGGGTCAGCATACTGGAGCTGTAAAGATTGCCTCCTCCGGCGGAGCGATGCTGCAGCAGGTTTTGGGCTTTATCCTCGGTGGACTCAACGGGATCTTCTTCCTGACTTCCCTCCTCAGTAGAAATCCCTTTGGAATGGCACTCTTCGGTGTGCTGGCGGGTGTTCTTCTGGCCGCGGGATTTCGGGGGAAGAAGAAGCTTTCTCTGATTACGGGAGCTAGGCGCCTTTTGAAGCTCATGAAGGGGAAGGAGATCATCTCCATCGAGGAGGTGGCCTCCGCCTTTGGAGAAAGCAAAGAACAGGCGCTTACGGATCTCCGGGAGATGCTTC
>CADBUA010000468.1 GCA_902797665.1 uncultured Lachnospiraceae bacterium
ACACATTGAAGCAGTAAGAAGTACCCGTGAGGGCTTCAATTTCTCGATGTGTTGAGTATATTTAAACACATTTTGAGTGGCAGAACAGCAGGACAGATCTGAAAGAGACATGACGTCATGTCTCTTTTTTGTTGGTTTTACTTTATTTACCTATCTTCATACTGGGTAATATGAACGCGCAAAAAGTTCTGCACACGCTGTGGATGTGCCATTAAATGCAGCGCCGGAAAGAAAAAAACGTTTATTTACAGAAAAAACAGTGTTGCTTTATCATCTATTTGTGCTAAACTATGAGTAGATATTTAACGAATTCCTATGGGGCATTCTGATCAATGGAGGGATAATGCCGATAGAGGGAAGAATAGAGGGAAGAATAAGAGGGAGAAATCAGGATCAGAAAATCAGGTTCCATCATCAGAACAAGGATTAGGAGATCTCCGCGGTATTATTCGGGCAGCCGGCGCGAGCGGGCATAAGAGGGATGAGTCCCGGCAGGTTCTGATGCTTTGTATCATCTTATAATCGTATCAGCAAGAAACAGGGAAAAGCAGGCAATTACCGGATTGAATCAGCAGCAGGCGTGAATAGACAAGAAAGGACAAAAACCATGCCTAGAGGAAGAAAGACAACAGCGGTACCAGGCGGCAAGCATCATGACCAGTATGTTCAGCTCGGACTGACGGTTTCGTTCTACCGGAAGATGAAAGGTCTTTCCCAGAAGGAACTGGCAGAGAAGGTCGGATGCAGTCTTGCACACATCAGCACCCTGGAGGCACCTGGGATGAAGACTTCGGTCTCGATTGAGTCCCTGTTTGACATTGCGGACGCCTTGGGTGTTTCGGTCGCAAAGCTGTTTGAGATGAAGTGAGAGAAGAACAAAGGAGCGTCGAGGTGAGAAGGGCAGCTTTGCTGCCCTTTGTTTTATCCGGGCAAAGAACAATTCAAAGAATTCAGAGAATTTCGAGAATTCAAAGAATTCAAGGGGTTCAGAGGGCTCAGGGCTTCAGGTGTTTTTACTGGATTCCTATCTTGTTTTGACTTCTTTTGCGCCAAAATCCACCTTTTTTAGAATTCAGGCTTGAAATCTATATCTTGTAGTGATAGGATACCATATGGTAAAGATCGCTGACGACGGAAGAACGGGTTGCATGACCCGTTCTTCTTTCGTGTCAGCAGGATTCATGAAGCCTGGGAATGCCAGGCGGAAAATAAGATCGAAAAGGGCAGATGAATAAAACAGACTATGAGGAAAGAACCGAGAAGCTCCTTCTTCCGATCCTGGAGGAGCACGGTTTTGAGCTGGTCGATGTGGAGTTTGTGAAGGAAGGCAGTTCCTTCTATCTCCGGGGCTATATCGATAAGCCGGGCGGCATCACGGTGGACGACTGCGAGATTGTGAGCCGGGCGCTGGAAAAGAAGCTGGATGCGTGTGATTTTATCCGGGAGTCCTACATTCTGGAGATTTCCTCTCCGGGGCTGGGCAGACCCCTGAAGAAGGAGAAGGACTTTGTGAGGAATCAGGGGAAGGAGATCGAGCTTCGCCTGTATAAGCCATTTGAACATGAGAAAGAATGGACTGGAACGCTCACTTTCTGGGATAAAGGGACCGTCACCATCCTGACGGCGGAGGGGAGGGAGCTTTCTTTTCAGAGAGCTGAGACCGCTCTGATCCGGGAGGCAGTCGAGTGGTGATCCATTGACAAGGGGGACAAAGGAAAAAACATGAATGACGAATTATTTGACTCACTGGCATTGCTGGAGAGGGAGAAGAATATCAAGACGGATGTTCTTCTGGATGCCATTGGCAAGTCCCTGGAGACAGCCTGCAGGAATAACTACGGCCGCCCGGATCTCACAAACATTGTCGTCGATCTGAACGCGCAGAAGAAAGCCTTCGCGATCTATCTGAACAAGACGGTTGTCGAGGAAGTGGAGGATGAGCTGACCGAGATTTCTCTGCCGGATGCCATGATGATTGATTCCGGATATCAGCTGGGCGATATTGTCCCCGTCGATATCAATTCCAGACAGTTCGGCCGCATCGCTGTTCAGAATGCCAAGAACGTAATTCTTCAGCAGATCCGGGAGGCGGAACGGAAGTCCCTTTACGCCGACTACTACGACAAGGAGAATCGTGTCATCACCGGCAGGGTGCAGCGTTACATCGGAAGGAACGTCTCCATCAACCTGGGGAAGGTCGAAGCGGTCCTGCAGGAAAGCGAGATGATCAAGGGAGAGAGCTTCTATCCGAATCAAAGGGTCCGGGTTTATGTGGTTCGGGTGGAAAACTCCACCAAAGGGCCTCGAATTATTCTCTCCCGCAAGTCCTCGAACCTGGTCAAATGCCTCTTTGAGACAGAGGTGACCGAAGTGGCCGATGGGACCGTCGAGATCAAGGCCATTGCCCGTGAGGCGGGCTCCCGCTCCAAGATGGCGGTCTGGTCCAGGCAGGAGAACGTCGACCCGGTCGGCGCCTGCGTTGGACAGAACGGCGGCAGAGTCGCCGCCATTGTGGAGGAGCTGGACGGTGAGAAAATCGATATCGTGAAGTGGAATGAGAATCCGGCCTACTTCATTGAGAACGCCTTAAGCCCGGCCAAGGTCGTCACGGTCATCGTCGACGAGGAGGAGAAGAAGGCCAGCGTCGTGGTTCCGGACTACCAGCTGTCTCTGGCCATCGGCAAGGAGGGGCAGAATGCCCGCCTTACCGCCAAGCTGACCGGCTACAAGATCGACATCAAGTCAGAGACGCAGGCCATCGAGTCCGGGGAGCTGCAGCAGTTCCAGGATGACTATTACGGAGGCCCGGGCTACGACGAGAACGGGGAGCTCTACGACGACATCTATTACGATGAGAACGGCCAGGCCTATGACGCCGAGGGCAAGATGATCGATGACTCCGCTTTCTATGCGGGGGAGGGAGACGCCCCGGACGAGTACAGCTTCGAGGAGAGCGGGGCCGGGAGCGCAGACGATCAGGAGGCTCCATCCCTGGATACCGATGAGATTCCGGACAGCTTCGAGGCACCGGAAGGAGAAGGGCCGGATTTCTGATCCCGAGGCTCTGTAGAGATGATTTTGACAGACAGAAACTGACAGATACAGGAGTGAGACGCAGATGAAAAAACAGCCTCAGAGAAAGTGCGTGGGCTGCGGGCACATGAAGGACAAGCGGGATCTGATCCGGGTCCTGAAAGATGAGGAAGGGATAATCTCCGTAGATCTGACCGGGAGAAAAAACGGCCGCGGGGCTTATCTCTGCAGAGATCAGGCATGCCTGAAAATGGCTGAAAAAAACCACGGCCTCGAGCACTCCCTGAAGACGAGGATTGAAGATTCTGTCGATGCGTCTCTGGAAGCTCAGTTTCAGACCTTCCCCTCCGGGGAGAATGACTCTCTCACGGAAAAAAGGCCCGTGCGCTGTCCCAGGAGCCCCGCAGGAGCGGGCGATCTGGGAAGTTCGATGGAAGGGGGCGTCACGGTTTGATGGAGAAGGAACAGAGGGTCCTGCAGGTCCTGGCCCTGGCGAAGAAGGCGGGGAAAGCCGCATCGGGAGGGTATCAGGTGGAGCAGGCCGTGAAGGGCGGGAAAGCCTTGATGGTCTTTCTCGCGGCGGACGCCTCAGATAATACGAAAAAACAAGTTCGAAACATGTGTACCTACTATCGGGTGCCATTGATCTGTCTGGCTGACAAGGAAAAGCTTGGACACAGTGTCGGATGCGAGAGTCGATCGAGCGCTGCAATCCTGGACCAGAGCTTTATCAAGGCAGTAAATAAGGCTCTCGGCAGAGAGATTGGCGTGGGATCGGAGGGTGTGAATGGGAAAAATGAGAATATATGAATTTGCCAAGGAACTGGGAAAGGAAAGCGGTGAGATCATCGCGGCGCTGGGCCTCAGAGGCCATGTGACCGCCTCGAGCGGGATCACCGAGGCGGACAAGGAGAAGGTGCGGAAGAAGCTTTTCGGGGAGGCCCCGAAGGCAGCGCCGAAAGCGCCCGAAAAGGTGGAAGCGCCGAAAGCAGCGCCGGAAGCGCAGTCTTCGAAGGATAATGCGGCAGAGGAAGCGCCGAAAAAGAAAAAGATCGTCGCTGTGTTCCGCCCGCAGAACTCCCGCAGCGGTATGATGCCGAGGCAGGAGCATGGTGGAAGACCGCTCCGCCGGCGCCCGGTGGACGCGAATGGCCATCCGGTTCCGACAGACGCTGCCGGTCGGCCGCTCCGCCACCCGGCGATTCGCCAGGCAGCGGAAAGCTCGGAGGGCAAGTCTGAGGCAGCGCCGAAGGCTCCATCTCAGGAAGCAAAGACGGAATCGCCGGTACAGTCTGCAGCAGTGTCTCAGCCGCAGCCTTCGCCAGCGCCTCAGATCGCAGATGACAAGGCCGCTCCGGCCAGGCCAGTGGAAGAGGGAAAGACGGCTCCGGCCGCAGGTAAGGCTCCATCGCCAAAGGCGCCGGAAGCCCCGAAAGCCCAGGAAGCGCCAAAGGTTCAGGCAGCTCAGACTCCTCAGGCTCCTCAGACTTCAAGGCCTTCTCAGCCTCTCAAGAGCACGCCGAAGGCGGAAGCACCCAAAGCGCCGGAAGTGAAAGCGCCGGAAGCGCCAAAGGCTCAGGCTGTAAAAGCGCCGGAAGCGCCAAAGACGCAGGCTCCCCAGCTTTCAAAAACAGTGGAGGCCAAAACGCAGAACAAGGCGGAAGATACGCCGAAGGCAGCATCCGTTCAGAACAGGACGGAAGCGCCGAAGAGTACATCTTCCTCTGAGGCAGCTGCCAAAAGTCAGATCTCAACTGACAGATCCAGCCGCCAGGGAAGCGGCACGCAGGCTGGATCTTTTGACCGCGGCGGTCAGAGAAGCTCTGGACAGGCCCGTCAGGGTCAGGGCGGTGAGAACCGCGTAGGTCAGAGAAGCTCTTTTGCCGGCGGAGGAACTTTCGAGAGAGGACAGTCCCGTCAGGGCGGCTACAGCCAGGGTCAGCGGAATAGCGGCCAGGGCCAGGGACAGAGACCCGCGGGCTATAGCCAGGGCCAGGGACAGAGATCCGGCGGCTATAGCCAGGGCCAGGGACAGCGGTCCGGCGGCTATAGTCAGGGTCAGGGACAGCGGTCCGGCGGTTATGGCCAGAGTCAGGGACAGCGGTCCGGCGGCTACGGCCAGGGCCAGGGGCAGAGATCCGGCGGCTACGGCCAGGGCCAGGGGCAGAGATCCGGCGGCTATAGCCAGGGCCAGGGCCAGAGATCCGGCGGCTACGGCCAGGGTCAGGGACAGCGGTCCGGCGCTTTTGGCGGCGGACAGAGGACAGGCGGCGCTTTTGCCGGCGTGGGACAGAGATCCGGCGGCTTTGGCGGCGCGCCGGTAGGCGCTGGAAAGCCGGGCGCGCCGGCCAGGGGCTTCGGCCAGAACCGGAATGCCGGGTCAGGCAAGGCCAAGCCGGTG
>CADBUA010000469.1 GCA_902797665.1 uncultured Lachnospiraceae bacterium
CATTTTCGACCGGGGCGAAGCCTTAAGACAGGAGGGACATCAGTTTAATAGGATATAATATTTTTTATATAGCATAATATAGAATAGCATTAAATAGCGTAAAATAGAATGGCATATCATAATGTAGCATAGTATATCATTATATTATATTATATTGTATGTTATTATATTATGCTTTATTCTATTATATTTTATCGCATTGTATGATACTTCATTTTATTGTATGGTATAGTATTGTGTTGATTTGACTTTGGCTGTATTAAAATACGTTATATAAAATATATAGTAAGGTGAAATCTTCCATGGCCGTACAGATACGCTATATTTCCAGACCGGAAAACACAATGACGATCGCGGAAGCCATCGCGAAGGGCACTGATGTGCCTGCCGTCTCGGGCACAGACGAACCGGAGCTGAAGCAAAGGGCTGATATGCGCTTTCCCGCTGGCCCGCCCTATGCCAGTATCATGGCAGCGGAACTCAGGGCCTACGCAAAAAGGCTCCGCCGGGACATGATCCACCGCGTGATCCTCGTCGCCAGATCCAGTGGGTCGAGGCGGACCGTGCTGGCGCAAAAAAGAACCTGCTGCATCAAGGCATCCCCGTGGACCATGACTACTTCTATACCCATGTGTTCCACATTCAAGGAAGGATTGCTGCGGCTATGACATTTGGAAAGGAGGAAGCAGGGTGACATTCAGATTTGCGGTTGAAAAAGACTGCGCCCTCATTCTCAGCTTTATCCGGGGGCTTGCGGAGTATGAGAAGATGGGTGACCAGGTTGTGGCAACGGAAGAGCTCATCCGGGAATGGATCTTTGAAAAGCAAAAGGCTGAAGTCCTTTTCGTCTTGAGCGATGTTCAGGAAGTTGGCTTTGCCCTCTTCTTCCACAACTTCTCCACCTTCCTTGGACGTGCCGGCATTTACATGGAAGATTTGTTTGTCCTCCCAGAATACAGGGGATTGGGATACGGAAAAGGGCTTCTGAAAAAACTGGCTGAGATCACCATCGAGCGCGGCTGTGGGCGGCTGGAGTGGTGGTGCCTGGACTGGAATCAGCCGAGCATAGATTTCTATCGTTCTCTTGGCGCAGAGCCGATGGACGAATGGACAACCTACAGGCTGACCGGGGAGACATTGAAGGAGATGCTGAAATAGCTGCTGCCTTCAATATGAAATAAACGACAGCACGGATCTGCCGTATGAAGTCCATCTTTTCCCCAAACACCTAAAGGCGCTGAATTTGTACGGAATGACCTCTGGTCAGCGATCCTTAAGATCTGCATACGGGTACTTCGGCCATGTAAGGATCTGCTCTTTGCCGCTTCCGAACTGATCCTGTACCACACCGGGATTCTCTGTTCCAGAAAGAAGATGCAGCGCAATTCCCCTGGGCTCTCGTAGATGAGAAGAATTCGTTTTTCTTTCTGGACAACTGTTCGGACAAATATTTGATTTTATTATTGTATTATCTTAATATGCTTATGATATGATGCAGTTAATAATTAAGAATAGTGCTTAATATCAATTAGTGATATGTGAAACTGCGGAAAGATATCCAATAATGCGAAGCAATATGTAATGATACGAATGGATATGTAATATCATGAAGTGATATACAATAATATGAAATGATATGCAACAATAAGAAAGGATAAGGAAGAATGAGAAATAAGATCAAACAAACACTCAACCGGTTTCTCATCGTCATTTCAGCATTCCTGCTGACCGCTGCTGTCACTTTCGCTGATCAGACTGAACTGTCCCCTGACACAGAGAAGGATTCCTGGCAGGGCATTGACGAGTACAGGGACACGGATCTGATTGCCTACTCAAACCTCGACGGGATCAACAAGTACGGCAATGTCATCCTGGTCAGGGACAATGGAGACGAAATACTTCACTATGAGGATCTTGAAGAAGCGGAAATCGACTATGGCGACAGAGTAGAGGTCCGTTTCCTCGATCAGACGATGGAAATGCCAATCGTGCATGAGTTCGGCGAGGTGGAAAAAGGCGAAGCGCTGATGCGCGTCAAGGGCGGCACGGTTGAGCTGGCGCTCAACCTCGGAGACTTTGCCTCCTTAACCATCGCGGACAAGTCGACCCTGGAAGACGACACGGTCGTATGGTCCTACAAAGAGGGCATAGAGGGTCCGGTTGAATTCAGGATCAGCCTTGTGGAAAAAGGCAATATGGAGATCTCCGGCCAGCTGTCCTAAACGGATGAGCGTGCGGGCTATCCCAATCTCAGCGACGAGCAGTTCGCAAACTTCAGGGAAATCACCAGCAGCGGCATCGGAAAGGGCGTTCTCTACCGAAGTGCATCTCCCATCGATCCACAGCATGCCCGCAGCAACTATGCGGATGATGCCATGAGAAAAGCCGGCATCAGGACGGTTATGAACCTTTCCGACAGCAAAAAGAGTGCGGAAAGCTTTGATGGCTTTGACGAGAGCTATTACGCAGGCACCACGTTTGTCGCCCTCAGCATGGGGGTCGCGTACGATACAGAGGAGTTCAGGAGCAAGCTGGCTAAAGGGCTTCGATTCTTTGCCTCCCATGAGGGCCCCTACGCCATCCATTGCGTCGAGGGCAAAGACCGGACCGGAATCGTGGCGGCGCTCCTGGAATGCTTCATGGGCGCAAGCTGTGAAGAAGTCAAATCCGATTACATGTTATCCTTCTATATCTACTATGGCATAGAGCCTGAGGATGCAGCCTACAAGACGATCTGGGACCGCAACGTCAAAATAGTGCTCCAGGAGCTCCTCGGTGTGGAGGATATTGAAAACGCTGATCTGGCTCAGGCAGCGAAGGACTACTTTCAGGAGATCGGCCTGAATGACGAGGAGATCCGCCTCCTGCATACCCGTCTCGAAAAGCGGTAAACAGCTGCCTCTCTGTTTTCTCCTACTCGCAGCCGCGTATATTTGATCGTTATGCCTCAGGCTGCGGAATATGCAGAGAAAGAAGATCCTCCAGAATATCAGTATCTCTATATCTCTGTATCTTTTCGATCAGCTTTGCATCTCTGATGCAAAGCTGACTGGACAGTTACGATCATTTTTTTGAGGCTTATATATGTATACAGAAGTGTACTAATATATCAAATAATAGATATTGTTAATTATGTGTTTTCATTTTGAAATACTGGCGCCGATTTATATCTTAATGATATTTTTATAAATATATGTGCATGCATATAAATATTTGTA
>CADBUA010000470.1 GCA_902797665.1 uncultured Lachnospiraceae bacterium
AGCGTGAAAATCCGCGAAAAACAGACGCGAATGGGCATATATACCGGAGGATCCTGGGATCTGCCGCAGGCGAATCGTCAGGCCCTCTGCATATACCGCGTCTCCGGACGCAGGCGGCAGATTCTCTTAGCCGCGAGCATAGCGCAGAAGCTTCGGCAGAGCCGAAGGCTTCCCGCTATATACACAATCCAGCGGATGATCCTGCGCTTGATCGGGCTCAGATGCCAGAGATAGCTGCCTGAGCGGAGTCATGTATTTTCGCCAGGGCCGCATTCTTAAAGGCCGGATCTCCCGTCACCTCTCTGATCACCCTGATCTTCTCTGGAAAGCGGATTTCCTCATCCTCTTCTCTCAGCTCGATCTCCAGAATCGCCTGCTTATCCCAGAAGGGATAAATATCAATCTCAAAGTACTGTCTGTCATATGTCAGACAATAGCGTTTTTTCCGAATGGTGTTCCGCTCAGGATCGGCGTTTTTCAGGAGACGTCTGTATTCCGATTTGCTGAGAGGCGTTTCTGTGCTAAGGCGCTTCAAGCCATCCAGTACGCGTTTGTGGGTCTCATAGTAGATATAGTTCCCATTTTCTCCGCGCCTGCGGACCCGAATCTCCTCCCCGTTGTCCGACTTCAGGTAAGTCTGGTCAATATCAATCTTCCTGCAGAGAGGATTGTTCTCCAGCCAGTCTGTATCCGGAAATTCGATCAGGAATTTCCGTTCCATCTCATAAGGGTGCTCCTCCCCCAGAAAGGAGGCAATCTCCGACTCCAGGCGCCGCATCTTCTCCTCAAAAGCAGTGGAGTTGTCTATCACCCGAAGGTGTCTGTGTCCGGTCCAGCTCGCAATCAGACGCTCATCCAGCGCGATGGCCTCTTCTACGGATTCATAACGCGCACTGTTGTTCGCGTTTGAGTAAAAACTTTCAGCTCCTGAAGCGGCGGTGACCAGATGAAAGATCGCGTCATAGCTGTCGCGCCAGCTGATCTCATCTCCATGAAGCCGGGACTGAACCTGTGCAAACTCCTCAGCTGTCATGTATGCCCGATTATCCATGACGCCACGGTCGCACACGATCAGAATCTTCTCCCCGGGCATGGTCTCCGCGGCCTTTTGAAACAGCCGCTCTTTTGACAGCTGGAGATCCACCTGAACCGTCTGATATTCGACGTTGGAGCTGCAGGTCCATGGAGCGACACCACCGGTGATCAATTCCGTGGCTGTTTCCGGGACGATGAGCACGGTGTATCCGCGCTGAGAAAATGCGTTTCTGATCCAGCTCATGGCTGTGGATTTCCCGGCGCAGGGACCGCCGGTAATGACGATTTTTCTGATTTTCCGCATATCACCCTCTATGGTCAAACGTGCTCTTTGATTCTCTGTCACCCTATGTCAGATTCTGATGCCTTAGATGGCATAAGCTGGCCCGAAATGGTCCAGAATGACCTGAAAATCCAGCTGCTCTGATCTTTGAGACGCCAGTCAGCAGATCTGGATGTTCTCTCATTGCCATTGGATTTCATTGAATTGTACCTGTCCAGGTACGAGGCCGGGCTGAGGCTCCTGTCGTCGCATTCAATGTGCGCCCAGCCTTTGCTTTTGAAATGTATGACCTCGCTTTACGCCGCAAGCGCGCAAAGCGGACTGGACAGTTACATTGAATTTAACCTATGAAAGAATGATTTTCAAGCCAATACCGGCGGATCCTTTATCCGGCGCAGAAATCACAATGCAGTGTCCATGAGCATTCAGCTGCAGCTCCCTTTTCCGTCTTCTGATCCAGGGGTCATTCTGGCGTGTATTCTGCTATCCTCCAAGGCAGCGGATTTCCTCACCCATTCCCGCAGGGAACATCCCCTGATATGCCTGCGAGCCTGAGAATCTGCCCAGCTGCCAGTTGCTCACTCAGCGAGGACGTAGCTGAGACAGCCTTCTTCAGGTCAATTTAATGATTCATTCTCCTGGCGTATTTCCTTGTGATCTTCCTCGGCAGCAAGTGTTCTCCAATGCTCATCAGCTTTGCAAATCCTCCGGGATACATCAGCGCTCTGCCCCTTTCAGCAGCTTTGGCTCCCGCTATGGCGACCTCCTCCGCTGAAGATGCCCTGTTGAACATGCTGGAGCCGGATTGCATGCCCGCTGCCTTCTCAAAACCCGTGGCTGTGGGCCCAGGGCAAAGTGCCGTCACCGTAACGCCTGTTCCCTTCAGCTCTTCTGCCAGAGCTTCTGAAAAACTGCGCACAAATGCCTTAGAGGCGTAATAGATTGACATATCAGGACCGGCGCAGAATGACGCCACGGAAGATATATTCAGAATGCTTCCATCCCCACGCTC
>CADBUA010000471.1 GCA_902797665.1 uncultured Lachnospiraceae bacterium
CCTTCAGCCTGGATCCAGGGGGGAGGAGCAGCGATCCGATGGACGCGAAAAGTCCCTGGAGATGCCTGGCATGGAGATATATGGATTTTTACGGGGCTGAACCGGCGCGGCAAAACGCACCCGGAGGGAGAGACAGATGGAACTTGGCAGATATCTGAAGGAAAAGAAAATCCGGGTGATCCTGGCATCGGGCTCCCCGAGAAGGACGGAGCTTCTGGCTATGGCGGAGATTCCCCATGAGGTGATTCCGTCCGGAGCGGACGAGAACGATCAACGTGAGGATCCGGCTGAAAAGGTAAAGGCTTTGTCCTGCTCCAAGGCGGAGGAAGTGTATGTCTCTGAGGAGAAGAAGGGCGGGGACCTCCTGGTTCTCGGTGCGGACACCGTGGTGTCTGTGGAGGGCAGGATCCTGGGAAAACCTGTCGATGAGGAAGACGCCGCCCGGATGCTTCGAATGCTCTCAGGCAGGGCGCATGAGGTCTTCACTGGGGTGACGATTCAGGGCAGATGCGGCGGGGAGGCAGTCAGAAGAACTTTTTCGGTTCGGACGGTTGTCCATGTGTCTCCCCTTTCGGAGGAAGAGATCCAGGATTATATCCGGGAGGGCGAGAGCCTGGACAAGGCCGGAGCTTATGGGATTCAGGGACATTTTCTCCGCTATGTCTCAGGAATCGAGGGGGATTATTACAACGTGGTCGGACTCCCCATCTCCCGGGTGTACCATGAACTGAAAAAAGTGACGGACGAAACAGGCGTTTTTGCCTGATCCATCAGGCTGAGGCCGGCTGTCAGGCGTATCCGGGCGGATTCATGGGAGCAGGAGAGCGATGAACTGATGCGGGGAGGCGGTGAGACGCAAGGGAAAGGAGCTTTTTATGGCTGAACGGGAGAGACAGACTATGACGAAGGAAAAAAAACGTCAGGAGACTGAGGCCTTTGAGGAACTGGAAAAGCGAAGCAGCCGGAAGAAGGATCTGCCTGAGAAAAGCAGGCGGGACAGAACACGCCGGTATGAGGACGAGGATTACGACGATGAGTATGACGATGACGATGATGTTCCGGTCCGGAGAAGGGCGCGCCATACCTTTCGCCACGTCTGTGAGCTGATCGTCATCGGCCTGACTTATTTCCAGCGGAGCGCGATTGTCCGCTTTCTGACCACCAAGCTCTCGATGGATGTGGTCGTCGAAGTATCCGCCCGCTATGGAGCTCCTGCCGGACACAGGCTGTCGACCTTCATGGCGGCGATCGCGGCGGATCCGCGGATCCTTGCCCTGATCATCACAGGGATCATTCTGATCTTCAACCTGCTCGGCTGGATCATTCGGAAAGTGAGTGGCCGGGGATACTGATTGTCTGAAATGACAAGAATCCATCTCGAACAAAGGTCAAAATGGGCATAATCACGGAGAAAAATAAACGCCTTCCCTCCGGATTCATAAGTTGCACAATTCACTTTTCAGGCGGTATAATCAAGTGAAGCAGTCTGTCTCCTCAATGATCCAGAAAAAGGGGAAAGCCAGGAAATCCAGGCTTCCAGCCCTTAGAGGAACGGGTATGTGCCCAGGAGGGGAGACCTGATCCAGGCTGTGCCTGGATCGGAAAACCGCCTGAGGCGGTTTTCCATGTTTCCAATCGGAGCTGCGGAAGAGATCTGGTCTCGCCGCCGCGGGGCAGACTCGGTTTCGGGGATCCCAAAGTGGAACGAGGAGGTGATTGGCAGAGGCAGGAAGCTATACTGGAGGCTCTTAAGATCTGCAGCAGGCGGATCTTTCGTGCCTTTGCATCTACCGTGGCCTGAGACGATCTGGGCCGCGCGTATAGATCAAATGAACCCGAGAGAAGACAGCAAATAGAAGTATAGAAGGCTGAAGCACGCAGCCGCGCAGGGATTTGAAATCTTCAATCGGGAGGAGACCGCAGTCACTGAGCGCGGCATGAGCATCCAGACAGCCCCGGACCATCTGCAGAGGAGCTGGACTCAGACGCGCGGACACTTTGGACAGAACCTGATGGAGGAGACCTGATCTTTGCAGGAGATGTGACACAAGGAGGAGGAGAGAGAGGAAGTATGGCTGAAACGGGAAGTAAACAGAAAAGCAAAGGGCTGCTGATCGGCTGCCTGGCCGTTGCCGTAATCGTGGTGATCGCGCTGGTCTTGCTGCTGACAAAAGCCCGCAAGTTCAATGTTGTTGACTATATCACCCCCACAGCTGCCGGTGTGGATGGAAGAGGTGAGCTGAACCTGACCTTTGACACGGATAAGCTGATCGCGGACATCGAGCTGAAGAAGAGCCTGTCGGATGACGACAAGAGCGCGATCGCTTCTGCCCTGGAGGATTTCCAGAGCAGCTGCAAGGCCAGCGCTGAGAGCGGCCTGAGCAATGGCGACACGGTCACCATCGAGACCAGCCTTGATTCGAAGCTTCTGAAGAGCTTCCGGGCGGCTCTGGTCAATGGGACAGTCACCTACACGGTGGACGGCCTTTATGCTCCGCAGGAGATGTCTCTCAATGACTATCTCTCCGTGTCTGTCACCGGATTTGAGGGATTCGGCACCGCATGGCCGGTCTTCGACAAGGAAGGCTTCTCGGCTGAGGTCCTTGCTCTCCTTGAGAACAACATTGCTCCGGAAGAGGCTGAGGCTTTTGTCAGCACGGAGCTTGCCGCCTATGAGGAGTCTGTGAAGGCAGTTCTTTCCCAGACGGATAACCTTGTGAACGGCGATACAGTCGATGTCATCCTGTCGATGGATCAGCCGGAGATTGAGCAGTACGGCATCACCTTCAACTATGCGGACTTCTCCTGCACAGTCGAGGGCCTGACCGACACGGTCTGCCTGAACATCGCTGACTACCTGGATGCCTCCTTCATTGGCGCCGACGGCGCGGGTTCTGTGAATCTCTCCGTCAACACTGAGGCGCTGACCTCCGACCTTGCAGCAGTGTTCCGTGAGAGCGGCCGTGGACAGACCGGCGCGCTGAGCGCTGAGGACGCTGGCTATTCACTTCCGCTTCCGGCACCTCAGGAAGAGATTGCGCCGACTGATGAGACCGAGATGGATGAGCTGGCTCTGGGCAGTGAGACAGAGGCAGATCTGGAGTACATTGCGGCGGATATGACCGAGGCGGAGAGCGAAGCCTTTGCCCTTGGCAATGAGACCGAGCTTGACGC
>CADBUA010000472.1 GCA_902797665.1 uncultured Lachnospiraceae bacterium
AAGATGCCTTCCAAGAACCCAGTGTTTTCAAGGGTTTCAGAGTGGTCACGGAATTCCAGACTCCCCATATTCAGAAGAGTGCTGATTGAGCACCTGATGCCTCGGGAGGCTATATGAGGAATGGGTGACTCGACAACCTTGGACTGGACAGCCGGCAATCCTTTACAAGACGCTGTATCCGGTGCTAGGATAAGGCTGTTGCCTGTCGGGTGGTTTTTGAATGCTGGATCTGGTACATGCGGCCAAAATCTGGGGGTGCAGCTATGGAACTGAAGCTGGTTATAATCGTACTGAACAAAGTTGAATGCCTGGAGAAGCCTCTCGAGGAGTTTGCGGAGCGGAATCTGCAGGGCGCCACAATCCTGAATTCTCATGGAATGATGCAGGAACTGTCGGAGGATGACGAGATGCGCTTTGTCCTTTCGCTCAGGAACATTCTCAATCCAACGCACAAGGAGAACCGGACCATCTTTATGGCGGCATCCAGTGATCGGGTGCCATTGATTATTGAGGCGGTCAACAAGGTGACGGGCGGGCTGGACAAGGCGGATACCGGGATTCTCTTTACCGTTCCGATTGACTATTTGGAAGGATTTAAGGTGAAAAAAGCATGAGTCTCTCACTGAATACACTGACTGATCTGGGAATCATGCTGCTCTTTGGGATTTTCTGCGGGCGCATGGTCAAACACATTCATCTGCCGAACGTGACCGGATATCTGGTCGCGGGACTCCTGCTCGGACCGTATTTTCTTCCGGCTCTGGGACTCCCGTTCTCGATCCTGTCTGAGTCCTTCGTCAACAACATCTCAGTCATTTCCTCGGTTGCTCTTGGCTTTATCGCTTTCTCCATCGGCAACGCGTTCAAGTTTTCATACTTCAGGCGGGTTGGCGTGACCCCGATTGTCATCGCGATTCTGGAGTCTCTGTTTGCGGTGGTCTTTGTGGTAGCGGCCCTGCTGGTCAGTGGGCATAACGCGCCCTTCTCCCTGGTACTGGGCTCCATCGCCGCGGCGACGGCACCGGCGGCCACGATCATGGTCATCAACCAGTACAAGGCCAAGGGACCTGTGACCTCAACCCTGCTCTCGGTGGTCGCTCTGGATGACGCGGTGGCACTGATGCTGTTTTCAATCTCTGTGGCAGTGGCCAAGTCCATGGAGGGTGGGAAGACCAACGTTCTGCTGGCGCTTCTGGAGCCACTGGGACAGATCCTTCTGGCTCTTCTTCTTGGCTTTGGCATCGGCATCTGCCTGCTGTTTCCAATGCGCTACTTCAAGAAGCGCGGAAACCGGCTGGCCCTGATCTGCGGATTCATCTTCCTTGGGATCGGTCTGGCGGACCTCTTCGGACTCAGCTCCCTGATGCTGTGTATGGGGCTCGGCGCCACGGTCGCGAACTTTTCGGAGGAATCGGGTACGATCATGGAGATCGCGGATTCCATCACATCTCCGATCTTTATCCTTTTCTTTGTATCTTCCGGCGCGGCGCTTCAGGTCAGTATTCTCAGAACGGTGGGCGGCATCGGAGCGATCTACATCATCTTCCGCGTCTTCGGAAAGATGTTCGGCGCATGGCTGGGCGGAACGCTTTGCAGAGCGGACTCGAAGGTCAATCGATTCCTGGGGCCCTGTCTGATCCCGCAGGCTGGTGTCGCGATCGGTCTCACACTCGTTGCCGGCAGTGTTGTCCCGGACTATGCCTCCAGGATCCGCGCGGTGGTTCTGGCCGGTACCCTGGTCTATGAGCTGATTGGGCCGGCGATCACAAAGCTCTGCCTGACCCAGGCAGGGGAAATCCAGGCGTCCTGAACTGCAGCTCTTTTCCAGGCAGAGACAGGATGGGGGAAGATGAGAGATCCCGCTGAAAACCTGCAGAAAGAAAAGCGCAAAAGGCAGGTCAGATCCAGATGAGATATTGGCAGCTGTCAGCCGCAGACGCCTAAAGCATTCGGACGGGCTGAGACGCCTCAGCCCGCATGGGAAGTGCGCCCGGCCTTTGCTTTTGAATTGTATTATCACGCTTTGCGCAGCAAGCGCGCAAAACGAACTTTACAGCTGCGCTTTTTCATGCTTTTTCTGCCGGGGTAATTTCAGGCAAATTTCTGTCGGAAGAGGGCCTTACCCTTGATTTGTTCGGCGTTTTGTGCTAAGGTTTGGGTGAAAAGAAAAATAGCAAAGCAGTCGAAAGGCTGTGACGCAAAGCTACAGGGCCTGAAACCGGGTAACCGGCTATGGTAGCCAGCTGCCAGGGTTCCACTGTATGGAACAAAAATTAATATCTTCTTTTCATCAGCCGCCTAAGCCTGATTGGAAGAGGGGTAGTATGGCAGACTACAGCCGGAAGGCTGTAGCATATAGAGGCAGGACCTGTAAGCGGGAGATCAGGGTCGAGCCTGTGCGTGCCGAGAGCTGCTGTTTTCCTTTTCCGTATGAGCAGGTGGTTTTTTTATGGACTTTCGCCTCTTTGGGCAGGATTGCTTTGAGAGACTGAAACGAGGCGAGGCGGGCTTTACCGGATGCAGGAAGAGCCCGGTAAACCCGGAAGCGCCGGGATTTCTGAAGTCTGGCGCGATCGGGCAGTAACTTTGGCGCGGCGGCTCTCCCGACGCGTTCCGGTATCCATCCAGCAAGGGGGAACGAGTATGACAAAGGTCATCTATAAAAGCAGATCGTTCCGATTTCTCTTGGCGTTGCTGCTGTGCATTGCTATGCTGCCGTTCCCTGAGGAAAGGGTGAAGGCGGAGGGCAAGCAGATCAAGCAGGGCTCTTCCATTACGATGACGGTGAGTCAGCCTGTACAGCGGTGGAATTACTCCAACTCCAGTGTGGTGAAAATCACGCCGATCAGCTCGACCAAGGCGAAGGTCACAGGTATCGGTGTGGGGACCTGTGTGGTCTCCGCTGTGACAGCATCGAAGACTTACTCGATCACGATTCAGGTCGTGGGCGGAGGCTCGAGTGGCGGCGCAGCTTCATCCGGGAGAGCGGGGGAACAGATCAAGAGCCAGTCAATTCCCGGCACCGGAGACTCTTACTTTTATATTGATGGGGGAAAGACTGTAACGGGGCACTTTGTAAACAGTCTTGCCAATGGGTTAATCAGCCAGACCAACAGTTACCGCTCCTCCAGCGGGCTGGGGACACTCCGGACGGACCCGAAGCTGAGCATAGCGGCTCAGATCCGCGCGTATGAGGCGGCCGTTCAGTTCTCCCATACAAGGCCAAACGGGAAAGCTTACTACACGGTAAATGAGTCGGTGGTCTACGGCGAAAACCTGGCATATGGCTACACGACAGCGGATCAGACCATGACAGCCTGGAAGCATTCTCAGGCCCACAACGAGAACCTTGTCCGTTCCCGCTTTAAGAGCATCGGGATTGGGGTGGTGGCTGTCAAGCAGAGTAATGGTTCTTATGTCAACTTTGTCGCGCAGCTCTTTGGCGTGTGATCTTTTCTGCGCGGGACGATTCTCGTGTGCTTTCGGTCAGGTCCCCTGATGGACAGAGGATCTGGGGGCGGCGAATCAAAGAGAGATCCTTTAGGTCGATCGTGGCCTGATTCAGGTTGATTGTGCGCTATGGGCGCCGGATGTGTTCCGGCGCTCATTTTTTCGCGGGAAGCATCCGGATCTGCTGAATACTTGTGCGCGACATGCCAGGAGGCCATTTTTCACAGAATCACACGCGCGCGGCTTATCAGGTTCTGATGCAGGCGGAAAGAGACAGCAGGAGGGCGACTGTTCCAGGCATCTGCTTGTCCCTCCAGGGCCGCGATGATATAATGACGGGAACTCTTAGAGAGACAGAAGACAGATCCTGCCTTCATCCTGGCAGCTGTTTTCTGGCAGGGACGATGGTACACAGTTCCGAATTTCAGGATTCAAAAGCAGAAATGCAGGCGGAGAATGCTGGGATAAGAAGCATAAGAGCACAAAGACACAAAAACACTATACACAACTCCAGCCCAGCAGCTTCGCCCGACTTATGAGCCCCATCGAAAGTGGAGGGCAGGACTGCCGGGCCTCAGCAGCGCAGAAGGAGCATAGAAGCAGCAGAAAAGTCCTCTCTGGACTGCGCCATGGATATGTCTCCAGCCTGAAAATGCTGCATCAGACTGTGATTTTTGAATTTTGCTTGGAGCTGTGTACAGAAGAAATGACAGAAACGACAGAAACGAGGAAGGATACCCGCTGGCGTAAAGCTTTGTGAATCCATGATTCCAGCCACAAAGAGGCTGTTTTCAGAATGCTGATGCGCGATTTGCCGGATCGCATGTCGATCTCTGACGAAATGCTGGATCGGCATTCAGATGGATTGCCATTCTGAACTGGAGTCATCGATTGACGCGAGCGGGGATATCCGGTGCGGCCGGGCTGAAAGGAGTCCGTGCGGCCGGGCATACAGGGCAGAGAGCCGGGGGGAGCCATGTTTAAACTGAAGGATCTTCTGGAAAAGATGGAATACACTGTCCTTCGCGGGAGCGATGAGATGGAAGTGTCCGAGATTGTCAACGATTCCCGCAAGGCCCGCGAGCGTTCTGTCTTTGTCTGCATCCGCGGGGCAGTGGCTGATGGCCATAAGTATGTTCCGGATGTGGTGAAGAAAGGGACGAGGGCCTTCATCGTTGAGGAGGATGTGGAGGTACCGGAAGACGGGACGGTGATTCTGGTATCGGATACAAGGGTCGCCATGGCGCGCATGGCTGCGGCCTTCTATGGTTATCCGGCCCGGAAAGTCTCCATGATCGGGATCACAGGAACCAAGGGAAAGACCACCACGACCTACATGATCAAGAGAATCCTGGAGGAAGCCGGCCTTAAGGTTGGCCTCATTGGCACCATTGAGGTCCTGATCGGATCGGAGAGAATCCCGGCAAACAATACGACACCGGAGTCCCTCCTGCTCCAGGAGTATCTCTCCCGGATGGTGAAAGCCGGATGCCAGGTGGTGGTGATGGAAGTGTCCTCGCAGGCGCTGATGCTTCACCGGGTGGAGGGGATTGAGTTCGAGATCGGTGTCTTCACGAACATCTCGGCGGATCATATCGGGCCCGCGGAGCATTCCTCCTTTGACGACTATATGGACTGCAAGAGCCGTCTCTTCCGCATGTGCAGAATCGGCATCTTCAATGGGGATGACATTCACCTGGGGCGGATTCTCGAAGGGCACAGCTGCACGGTGGAGACCTTCGGCATGAAGGAGACCGACAACATCTATGCCAAAGACATCCGTCTGATCCAGAGACCGGGCTACCTGGGCACCGCCTTCCGTGTGAGCGGGGATCTTGACTTTGAGGCAGAGACGGACATCCCCGGGCGTTTTTCGGTATACAACTCCCTCTGCGCCATCGCGGTCGCGAGCCACTATCAGGTGACGGAGCAGAATTTCAAGGATGCTCTGAAGGCAGTCCGGGTCAAGGGGCGCGTGGAGATGATCAAGGTCTCTGACAGCTTCATCCTGATGATCGACTATGCCCACAATGCCATGGCCCTTGACAGCATTCTGACCACCCTCCGGGAGTATCGTCCAGGCCGCCTGGTGGTGCTGTTTGGCTGTGGCGGAAACCGTGCCCGCGCCCGCCGCTATGAGATGGGGGAGACAGCCGGCAGGATGGCTGATTTCACCATCATCACCAGCGACAATCCCCGCTATGAGGATCCGGAGGCGATCATGGACGACATCGAGACGGGAATCCGGAAGACCCAGGGCAGATACATCCGCATCACCGACCGCAAGGAGGCGATCGCCTACGCGATTCACAATGGCAGGCCCGGGGATGTGATCGTTCTGGCCGGAAAGGGGCACGAGGACTACATGGAGGTTAATGGGAAGAAGCTCCACATGGATGAGCGGGAGCTGATCCAGGAGATCCTGGAGGAAGACCAGAGAAATAAGGGCTGACGGGACAGGAGGGGGCTCCTTTCGAATGATGCTGCGGGAGGCGTGAGTTGTCACAGAACTTCAGCTACGCGGATGTGATTGTCGGGATCCAGGCGAAAGCGCTGGACCGGACTTTTCAGTATCACATCCCGGAGGAACTCTCCGGGAAAATCGACATCGGCAGCGTGGTCGAGCTGCCCTTTGGTGCCCGGACCGTGACCGGATATGTGGTTGGCTTCTCGGACAGCCCAAAAGTGGATCCTCATAAAATCCGGGATCTTCAGAGGCCCCTTCTACAGGCAACGGACGAGGAGAGCCGGCTGACCGGACTCGCCGTCTGGATGCGGGACCGATACGGTTCGACCATGATCAAGTGTCTCAGAACCGTTTTGCCGGAGAAGCGCCGCATGGCCGTAAAGATGAGAAAGACGGTCTGTCTGCCGGAATCCGTCTCGAAGGCGGAGGCTTTGGATATTCTGGAGGGCTTAAAACGAAAAAATCAGAAAGCCAGGGTGCGCCTCTACGAGGCACTTGTGGAGGAGCGGCAGCTCCCCTATGAGCTGGTTCAGGGCAAGCTCCACGTGACTGGGGCGGTGGTGAAAGCCTGTGAGGCACTTGGGCTTGTCGAGGTGAAGACGGCTGCTGCCTACCGGAATCCTTCCCTCCCGGAGGCATTTGCACACCCGGAGGTCTCATTAAATGAAGAGCAGAGAAAGATTGTCTCTGAAGTCAGGGCGAACTGGGATCTGCCGGGAGGGAAATACCTGATACATGGGGTGACCGGCAGCGGGAAGACAGAGGTTTACATCGGGCTGATTGCCGAGGCGGTCTCCCGGGGGGAGCAGGCCATCCTGCTGATCCCGGAGATCGCGCTGACCTACCAGACGCTGATGCGCTTCTACCACCGCTTCGGCGACAGAGTCTCGGTCATTCACTCACAGATGACCGACGGGGAGCGGTCAGATCAGTTTGAGCGGGCACGGAACGGGGAGATTGATGTCATGATCGGCCCGAGGTCCGCTCTTTTCACACCATTTCCAAAACTCGGCATCATCGTGATTGATGAGGAGCACGAGGAGAGTTACCGCTCAGGGCAGGCTCCGCGCTATCATGCCCGGGATACCGCCATTCAGCGGGCGAAAATGGAGGGAGCCAAGGTGATTCTGGGGTCGGCGACCCCTTCTCTTGAGGCCTACTACGCGGCAACGCTCGGAGTTTTTCATCTCTTCAGCCTGAAGACGCGGGCAAGAGCCTCCGCCCTGCCGGAGGTGGAGATTGTGGATCTGAGACAGGAGAAGGAGCTTGGAAACTCTCTCCTGAGCCAGACGCTTCTCCGGGCGATGGATGAGACACTCTCCCGCGGGGACCAGATGATGCTCTTCCTGAACCGCCGGGGTGTCTATGGCTTTGTGAACTGCCGGGACTGTGGGGAGACAATCAAGTGTCCACACTGTGACGTAGCGCTGTCCCTCCATGGGAATGGCCGCCTCTGCTGCCACTATTGCGGCTTCTCAATGCCGATGGTGGAGCGCTGTCCCTCCTGCAATTCGATCCTGCTTCGGACCTGGAAGGCCGGGACCGAGAGTGTTGAGCAGGAAGTCCGGCAGCGCTTTCCTGCCGCCCGGGTACTCCGGATGGACCGGGACAGCACGAAGGAGAAGGACGGACAGCTGAAGATCCTCTCCTCATTTGCCAGCCATGAGGCAGATATCCTGATCGGCACGCAGATGATTGTCAAGGGGCACGACTTTCCGGATGTGACCCTGGTGGGGATTCTGGCGGCGGACATGTCGCTGAACATACCGGACTTCCGGGCGGCGGAACGGACCTTTCAGCTCCTGACCCAGGCGGCCGGCCGGGCCGGCCGGGGGCAGAAGGCAGGGCGGGTCCTGATCCAGACCTACCAGCCGGGCCACTATGCGGTGAGGCTGTCCGCCAGGCAGGACTATGAAGCTTTCTTCAAGGAGGAGATCCGCTTCCGGGAGAATGCCGGATACCCTCCGGCGGGGGCGTTTCTCGTGGTCCATGCCGCCTCGCCGGACGCGCCGCTCCTGGAGAAGGCCTGTGGCTATCTGCGCATGTTCCTGCTGAAGATCCTGGGCACTCAGGGCACGGTCCTGGGGCCGGCGGATGAGAGTATCAGCAAGATCGCTGATGTGTACCGCAAGGTCCTGTATGTCAAGAGCGCCTCCATGGATGTGATCTCTCAGGCCAAGGACCGGCTGGAGCGCTATATCGCGGCGAACAGCGGTTTTCAGACTGTGGAGATCCAGTTTGACCTGGAGGCTGCCAGCTGAAGGAGGAATCTGCCCTCTTAAGGCAGCTGGCAGAGTCCGTGTACACAGCTTTGAGAAGCATTTGACAGGGAAGCCTGCTCTTTTGCCTGGAGTGGGTGATGAAGGAGGAGACAGCAATGGCTTTGAGAACAATTCGTGAACTGGGCGATGAGGTCCTGGAGAAAGAATGCCGGGAGATCAAGCAGATGACGCCGAGACTGCGGAGCCTGGCCAAGGACATGGAGGATACCATGTACGCGGCCAACGGGGTCGGTCTGGCAGCACCTCAGGTGGGTGTGCTCCGGCAGCTGATCGTGATCGATGTGGGGGATGGCCCCATCTATCTGGTCAACCCGGTCATCGTGGAGCAGGACGGCGAGCAGTTCGGCTCGGAGGGATGCCTCTCCTATCCGGGAAAGGCCGGAAATGTCCGGCGGCCCAGTCATGTGATTGTGAAGGCGCTGGACCTCTCGATGAATCCCATCGAGGTGGAGGGAGAGGACCTTCTTGCCCGCTGCCTCTGCCATGAGATTGACCATCTGCATGGGATCATGTATACGACCCGGGTGGAAGGCGAGATCTACGACGCAGGCACGCTGGCAGAAGAAGAGGAAGAGGACGAGGAAGAGGACGAGGAAGAGGGCGCGTTCGGGGAAGACGATGAGCAGAACGGATGGAGGGTCATGTCCCATCCGGATTCCAGAAAGCAGGAGGGGAACTGATGGAGAAGCTGGTTTTTATGGGGACGCCGGACTTTGCGGCGGGGATTCTCAGCGCCCTTCTCAGCTCGGATTTTTCTGTCAGCGCGGTCTTTACCCAGCCGGATAAACCCAAAGGGCGCGGGAAAAACATGCAGAAAAGTCCGGTCAAGGAGCTGGCGGAAAGAGCTGAAATTCCGGTGTATCAGCCCGTAAAAATCCGGACGGAGGAGAATGTTTCCCTCCTCCGGGAGATAAAGCCGGAATTTATTGTGGTGGCTGCCTTCGGACAGATCATTCCTCAGAGCATTCTGGACATCCCTGCCTATGGCTGTATCAATGTCCACGCTTCCCTCCTGCCGGCCTGGCGTGGTGCGGCCCCGATCCAGTGGTCGATCCTGAACGGAGACAGAAGCAGCGGCGTCACGATCATGCGGATGAACGCCGGCCTCGACACCGGGGACATAATCGATCGGGTGGAAGTGCCCATTGAGCCGGATGAGACCGGAGAGAGCCTCACAGACAAGCTCATGGAGGCTGGAAAAGGGCTGCTCCTTGAGAGCATGAAGCGTCTCATAGAGGGAAAGGCCTCCTTCACGCCCCAGCCGGAGAGAAGCAGCACACCCTACGCTTCCATGCTGAAAAAGGAGATGGGCCTCATTGACTGGACCATGCCGGCGGAGATGATTGAGCGGCAGGTGCGTGCGCTCACGCCCTGGCCTTCGGCCTACAGCTATGAGCATGGAAAGATGCTGAAGATCTGGAAGGCGGAGGCACTGAAGGACCTAAGCGAAAAGAGCCTGCCGCCTGGAAGCATCCGTGCGCTTTCGAAGACCTCTCTCCTGGTACAGACCGGGGAGGGGGTTTTGTCCCTTCTGGAAGTGCAGCCGGAGGGGAAAAAGCGCATGACAATCGACGCCTTCCTCCGCGGCTACAGGCAGAAGGAGGGAGAAGTCCTCGGGCAGAGAGCATAGCTTCTGGGAAGAAGCCTTGCGCAGAAAGAAGGAAAGGAGGAGACGGTGTCAACTCTTACACTCTTGACAGTCAACTACAACTTTGCTCCCGGGCGGGGATATGGCGGCCTGTCCTTTGACTGGACCTACATCCTGGCCATCCTGGGCCTGGTGCTGACGCTGATTGCCCAGGCCCAGGTGAAGTCGGCCTTTGCAGCGTACAGCCGGGTAAGAAGCAGCTCGGGGCTTACGGGGGCGGAGGCGGCCAGGATGATTCTGGACAGCCAGGGACTTTTCAACGTGGGGATTGAGCGTGTCAGCGGGAGCCTGACAGATCACTATGATCCGAGAAGCAAGACGCTGAGGCTTTCCGATTCGACCTTCGGCTCGCCTTCGGTCGCGGCCATCTCAGTCGCGGCCCATGAGAGCGGGCACGCACTTCAGGACAAGGTCCACTACAGGCCGCTGCTGCTTCGGAGCACCCTGGTGCCCGCGGCGCAGTTTGGCTCCAACCTGGCCTGGCCGATCTTTCTCTTCGGGTTGATTTTCTCCATGCAGCCCTTGATGACGGCTGGGATCATCCTCTTTTCTCTGGCGGTGCTCTTTCAGCTGATTACCCTGCCTGTGGAGTTTGATGCGTCCGCCAGAGCTCTCCGGATTCTGGAAGGACAGCGGATCCTGTCGGAGCAGGAGCTTCAGGGCGGGCGGAAGGTCCTCCGGGCGGCGGGCCTGACCTATGTGGCGGCCCTTGCCTCCTCGATGCTGCAGCTCATCCGCCTGCTTCTCCTGTCGAACTCAAGAAGAAGGCGCTGAGAGAGCTGCCTTTGAGGTTTTATGCGGGGCACGAAAAAAGATCCGGAGATTCAGAGATCCAGAGATTTCAGAAAAACTTGATGACAGAGGCAGGCGGGTTTGGCGTCCTGCTGTGGGGGGAAAAACGTGGCAGCTCTTGTTGTAAATCTGCGGGAAATTGTGCTGGGTGTCCTGACGGAAGTGACCGAGGGAGAGGCGTATTCCAGTGCGGCCCTTTCCTCTGTGCTGGAGAAATACCAGTACCTGGACAAGCGGGACCGGGCCTTTATCTCCCGGGTGACCGAGGGAACTTTGGAGAACCTGATCCGGATTGACTACATCATCGAATGTTTCTCCAAGGTTCCGATCTACAACATGAAGCCTTTGATCCGGAACCTGCTCCGGATCTCAGTCTATCAGCTCTACTTTCTGACCAATGTCCCCGATTCCGCGGTGGTCAACGAGGCGGTGAAGATTGCTCAGAAGCGCGGTTTCTACAACCTCAAGGGCTTTGTGAACGGGGTGCTTCGGGCCGCCATCCGGGGAAGGGAGGAAATACGCTACCCTTCCCCGGAGGAGAACCAGATCGAGTACCTCTCCATCCGCTACTCCATGCCCCAGTGGATTCTCATGAAGTGGATGGCGCAGTTCGGCTTTGAGACAACGGAGAAAATCTGTGCTTCTTTCCAGAAGCAGCGGCCCACCACGGTCAGGATCCGCACCGGCGATGTCTCCCGGGAGGAGATCATTTCCTCCCTCAGAGCGGAGGGTGTGACGGTCTGCCAGCACCCGATCCTAGACTACGCCCTGGAGCTTTCCGGCTACAACTACCTTCAGGCCCTGACAGCCCACAAGAATGGCTGGATCTATGTCCAGGATGTCAGCTCCATGCTGGTCGCTGAGATCGCGGCGCCAAACTGGGGGGACTACTGCATTGATGTCTGCGCCGCCCCAGGCGGCAAGAGCCTGCATCTGGCGGACAAGCTCAAAGGAAGCGGGTATGTGGAAGCCAGAGACATCTCCGAGCGCAAGGTGGAGAAGATGCAGCAGAACATCGAACGCCTCGGTGTCATCAATATGCAGGCGGCGATCCGGGATGCGATGAACTATGATGAGAGTTCCTTCCACAAGGCAGATATTGTCCTCTGCGACCTGCCCTGCTCCGGGCTTGGTGTGATCGGGAAGAAGCAGGATATCAAGTACAAGATGAATCCGACCAGGCAGGAGGAGCTGGTGTCGATCCAACGCCG
>CADBUA010000473.1 GCA_902797665.1 uncultured Lachnospiraceae bacterium
AATCACAAGTATCAGTCATAACGTCAGAAATGCGGCTCATTCGGGGTAAAAACCGAATGAGCTCATCCCTTATGTGTACAAGACGCAAATGATCCGAGCATGTCGGGAGCGGGGATATCGCGCCAGGATCGGGCAGATTCTGGGAATGCCTGGCATTAAGAGAGAGTCTTCTTCTGGCGGCGATCCCCGCTTGGAGAGGCACAGGGCAGTTTTTCAGGAATCCAGTCGGGCATTCAATCGGACAAAGCGGACAAAGCGGCGGGGACAGGCGTTCTCCCTCAGGGTAGAAATCAGACGTCCCGCGGAGTAAAATACAGGTCTATGGGCAGGGAGTTCTTTGCTGGAGACAGATCTGGGAAACAAGAAAAAGAGGGAACTCTTTGGGATGGGAGGGCGGTCTGCTCCCGCAGCCGGCCCTTTCAGGGCACTGGGCAGAGAAACTGGCAGAGGAAGTGAGGGCGGATATGACGACGAGAGAGAAGACAAAAAGGGTCCGGATCGGGGACCGGGTGATCGGGGGCGGAAATCCGATTCTGATTCAGTCGATGACAAATACGAAGACCGAGGATGTCAAAGCGACGGTGGAGCAGATTCACCGTCTGGAAGATTCTGGATGCGAGCTCATCCGCTCTACTGTGCCGACAATGGAGGCCGCGCGGGCTCTGGGAGAAATCAGGAAAGAGATTTCGATTCCGCTGATTGCAGATATCCATTTTGACTATCGCCTGGCCATCGCGGCGATGGAGAACGGGGCGGACAAGATCCGCATCAATCCGGGAAACATTGGTTCCGCTGATCGTGTTCGCGCTGTCGTGGACTGCGCGAAGGAGCGCGGCATTCCGATCCGGGTCGGAGTGAATTCCGGCTCCCTTGAGAAGGATCTGCTGGAGAAGTACGGGGGCGTGACCGCGGAGGGGCTGGTGGAGAGCGCCCTGGATAAGTGCCGCATAATTGAGGAGGCCGGCTACGATAACCTGGTGGTCTCCATCAAATCCTCGGATGTTCTGATGTGTGCCGCAGCCTATGAGAAGTTCGCCAGCGTCTCGGATTATCCCCTCCATGTGGGGATCACCGAGGCAGGAACGCTGCTCTCCGGGAACATCAAGTCCGCTATCGGCCTGGGGCTGATCCTGTCCAAGGGGATCGGGGATACGATCCGGGTTTCCCTCACCGGTGATCCACTGGAGGAGATCAAGTCCGCAAAACTGATTCTGCGGACCCTGGGCCTGAGAAAGGGCGGCATTGAGGTGGTTTCCTGCCCGACCTGCGGGCGGACGGAGATTGATCTGATCTCTCTGGCAGGGCAGGTGGAGGAACTGGCGTCCCACTACAGCCTGAACCTGAAGCTGGCGGTCATGGGCTGTGTGGTGAATGGGCCCGGAGAGGCCCGGGAGGCGGACCTTGGGATCTGCGGCGGAAAAGGAGAAGGGCTCTTGATCCGGGGCGGAAAGGTCCTTCGCAAGGTGCCGGAGAGAGACCTTCTCAGTGCTCTGAAAGAAGAACTGGACATCCTTGCCGGGATCAGTTCGAGAGCTGAGATGAGCTGAGATCGGATCGAACCTGGTGCTTATACCCGCGAGCGTGAGGATTTGCAAACCATTTGGCGCGAGCGGGCATA
This sequence comes from uncultured Lachnospiraceae bacterium, assembly GCA_902797665.1. Taxonomy (GTDB): domain Bacteria; phylum Bacillota; class Clostridia; order Lachnospirales; family Lachnospiraceae; genus Porcincola. The sequence continues at coordinate 1,619 of CADBUA010000473.1, forward strand.
TACCGCTGAGGCTTTGGCAAAGCCAGATGCTTCCCGGTATAAAACTTGAGAGGGTGGAATGACAAAAGCATTTCTTGAGGCTTTCCCGGGGGTTGACCCGGAAGATGAGGAGATGGCGGATCTTCTCCGGCACACCACTGTGACGCGGCTGGTCTGCGACAAAGAGCGGACGACGCTGAAAATCTACCTGACAGCGGACCGCCTGATCCCCAAGAAGGACATCCTGAAGATGGAGAGCATGATTGATGAGCAGATCTGCGGGAAGCTCCACATGCACGCGCGCATCATTGAAAAGTTTGTCCTCTCCTCCCAGTACACAGCGGAGTACCTGATGAGGGCTTACAAGAGCTCGATTCTCACTGAGCTCTCGGGCTATCAGAAGTTTCTCTATCTTTTGTTCAAAAGTGCCGATGTCGAGTTCACGGACAGCTCTTCCTGCCGTTTGACCATCGAGGATACGATCATCGCTGACACCTATGAGGATGAGCTGAGGAGGATTCTGGAGAAGATCTTCACTGAGCGCTTCGGCCTTGACTTTAAGCTGAAGATTGAGCGGAAGAAGGCCTCCGTGGCTCAGAAAACCCTGCTGGTGAGGCAGAAGCAGGCAGAGCTGAAAGTCGAGGAGACCATGCGGAGCGCCGGTATGGAGCTGCAAGATGAGGCAGGACCCTCCAGGGCCGGGGAATCGGCGGAGGAGACCTATACTGCCGCTGCGTCTGGCACTGCTGGGAAGAACCCTGTCAAGGGTCGGAATATCAAGGGACGTGCTGCGAGAGCTGAGAGTGGGGGTGCAGAGGCCAGGGAGAGTCTCGTCAGGAGTGACAACCCGGATGTGATTTTTGGGCGTGACTTTGAGGACGACGCCACGGAGATGAAGAACATTCTGGGCGAGATGGGCGAGATTGCCATCCGCGGACAGGTGTCCGAGCTCGAGACCCGGGACATCCACACCAAGCGGGGGAGTGATCTGACCATTGTCATCATCACAATGACCGACTTCACGGATACGATGCGCGTCAAGCTTTTTGTGGACACCGAAAAGATGCCCCAGCTGAAGGGCAGCCTGAAGATGGGGATGTTCCTGAAGGTCAAGGGGGTCACGACCATCGACCGCTACGACCAGGACCTGACCATTGGAAATGTGACCGGGATGAAGAAGACCGCGGACTTCCGGGTCCACCGGATGGACACCTATCCGGAGAAACGCGTGGAGCTCCACTGTCACACGAAGATGAGTGCGATGGACGGGGTCAGTGAGGCCGCAGACATTGTGAAGACTGCCCTGAACTGGGGGCATCAGGCCATCGCCATCACCGACCACGGTGTGGTGCAGGCGCTGCCGGATGCCTTCAGCGTGGTTCCAAAAGGGGATGGCGAGACTTTCCGGGTCATCTACGGCTGCGAGGCCTACCTGGTTGATGACCTGGCGGAGACAGCGGTTCATTCCAGGGGGCAGGACCTTTCGTCTTCCTTTGTCGTCTTTGACCTGGAGACCACTGGTTTTTCGCCGATTGAGAACCGGATCATTGAGATTGGGGCTGTGAAGGTGGAAGGGGGGAAGGTCACAGATCGCTTTTCTGAGTTTGTCAATCCCAAGGTCCCTATCCCTTTCCGGATCGAGCAGGTGACCTCCATCAATGACTCCATGGTGGAGAATGCCGACCCGATTGAAACGGTGCTTCCACGTTTTCTGGCTTTTGCGGAGGGCTCCGTTCTGGTGGGGCACAATGTCGCCTTCGACGTGAGCTTTATCGAGGAGAACTGCCGGCGGGAAGGCTACAGCTATGACTTCAGCTCGGTGGACACGCTGGCGCTCTCCCGGGTTCTTCTGCCTGGGATAGCCAAGTTTAAACTCGACAACGTGGCCAAGGCGCTGGATGTCCCCCTGGGGCATCACCACCGGGCCGTGGACGATGCGGAGTGCACCGCCGGGATCTTCATCAAGCTGGCGGGCATGCTGGAGGATCTGGGCCTCCACAACCTGGATCAGGTCAATGAGTATTGCCGGGCTGACGAGGAAAAGATCAAAAAGATGCCGACCTACCACGTCATCCTCCTGGCAAAAAATGAGACTGGCCGTGTGAATCTTTACCGCTGCGTCTCCAAGTCCCACCTCGACTACTTCCAGCGCCATCCAAGGCTTCCCAAAAGCTACCTGAATGCGCACCGGGAGGGCCTGATCGTGGGCTCTGCCTGTGAGGCGGGGGAACTGTACCAGGCGATTGAGCGGGGCGCCTCGGAGAAGGAACTCAAGCGGATTGTCGACTTCTACGACTATCTGGAGATCCAGCCCCTTGGGAACAACATGTTCCTCACGATTCCGAAATATGACAAAGACGGGAACCTGAAGGAAGAGCCGAAGACCGTCGAGGATCTGAGAAACAACAACCGCAAGATTGTGTCTCTGGGGGAGGAGTACGGCAAGATGGTCTGTGCCACCTGCGATGTTCACTTTCTGAACCCGGAGGATGAGATCTATCGGCGGATTCTGCAGGCCTCTCTGGATTTTGACGAGGCGGACGAGCAGCCGCCCCTTTACCTCCGCACCACGGAGGAGATGCTGAAGGAGTTTGAATACCTGGGGGAGGAGAAGGCCTACGAGGTCGTCATCACGAACACCAATCAGATCGCTGACCAGGTAGAAAAGTTCTCACCGGTTCGGCCAGACAAGTGCCCGCCGGTCATCCCCAACAGCGACGGAATGCTTCGGAAGATCTGCATTGACAAAGCCCATGAGATCTACGGGCCAAAGCTCCCCAAGGTGGTTGAGGAGCGGCTCGAGAAGGAGCTCAATTCCATCATCAGCAACGGCTTCGCGGTCATGTACATAATCGCTCAGAAGCTGGTCTGGAAGAGTGTGGCGGATGGGTACCTGGTGGGCTCGAGAGGGTCTGTCGGCTCCTCTTTTGTCGCAAACATGGCCGGGATTACCGAGGTCAACTCCCTGCACCCGCACTATCTCTGCGAGAACTGCTACTACGTGGATTTTGACTCCGAAGAGGTCCGGAAGTATGACGGCATGGCAGGCTGTGATATGCCTGACTGCAATTGTCCGAACTGCGGGACGCCCCTGAAAAAGCTGGGATTTGACATTCCCTTTGAGACCTTTCTGGGCTTCAAAGGAAACAAGGAGCCGGATATTGACCTCAACTTTTCCGGTGAGTACCAGAGCAAAGCCCACAAGTACACCGAGGTCATTTTCGGGGCGGGGCAGACCTTCCGCGCCGGAACGGTCACAGGTATCGCCGACAAGAATGCCTATGGCTATGTGCTGCGCTACTTTGAGGACCACGGGGAGAAAAAACGCCCCGCGGAGGTGAAGCGCTTAGCCCAGGGCTGTGTGGGCGTCCGGAAATCAACGGGGCAGCACCCGGGCGGAATCATCGTTCTTCCCTATGGGCAGGAGATCAACACCTTTACCCCGGTTCAGCATCCGCCCAAGGATGAAAAGACGATCACGACCCATTTTGACTACCACAAGATTGACCACAACCTCCTGAAACTGGATATTCTCGGCCATGATGATCCGACCATGATCCGCATGCTGGAGGACCTGACGGGTCTGAAGGCCACAGAAATCCCTCTCGATGACCGGGAGGTCATGAGCCTCTTTCAGAACACCAAGGCGCTGAAGATTTCCCCGGAGCAGATCGGGGGCTGTCCCCTCGGGTCTCTGGGCATCCCGGAGTTTGGGACAGATTTCGCCATCCAGATGCTTGTGGACACCAAGCCCCGCTACTTTTCGGACCTGGTCCGGATTGCCGGTCTGGCCCACGGGACCGATGTCTGGCTGGGGAATGCTCAGGACCTGATCATGAGCGGCACCTGCACGATTTCGACGGCCATCTGCACCAGAGATGACATCATGATCTACCTGATCGGTAAGGGCCTGGATCCGGAGCTTTCCTTCACCATCATGGAGAAAGTCCGAAAAGGCAAGGGCCTGACACCTGAGTGGGAGGAGGAGATGAGAAAGCACGGAGTGCCGGAATGGTACATTGGCTCGTGCAAGAAGATCAAATACATGTTCCCCAAGGCGCACGCGGCGGCCTATGTCATGATGGCCTGGCGGATCGCATGGTTTAAAATCAACCAGCCCCTGGCTTATTACGCAGCCTTTTTCTCGATTCGCTCTCCGGGCTTTGACTATGAGCTCATGTGCCAGGGACCGGAGAAGCTCCAGCAGCACATGCGGGAGATCGAGGCCAAGGATAAGAAGGAGCAGGAACAGAAGGAGCAGGAGCAGTACAAGGCCATGCGGGTTGTCCGGGA
>CADBUA010000474.1 GCA_902797665.1 uncultured Lachnospiraceae bacterium
AAAAAAGGACCTGACATGATGTCAGATCCTTCCATGATGGAGCATATGGGATTCGAACCCATGGCCTCCACAATGCCATTGTGGCGCGCTCCCAACTGCGCTAATGCCCCGAACGAAATGGATCATACCACAACTTCCCCAGAAAGGGAAGTGCTTTTTTGAGATTTTCTGAAAAAAATCCAATGACATCAAAATAAATTCTAGAAGATGCCATATAGCCTTCAGACATCCTGCGGGGGATCCTGGGCACGCTGCGGGATGGGATATGTCAGGGAAGGGTGTAGGTTGGAGCGACAGATAGGGATATGTCAGATTCATTTGTAACTTCAGCTTTTGAGAATGCGAAGTACAGATTCAGCTGTGGGAGTCCTTTCCGGACTGCAGTCCTCTCTGCTGAAACGCTATTGTGCAGAATTCACAGGAAAGGATCAGGATTAGGGCGATATAACGTACTTTTTGATTTCAGATAGTGCCGTCTTGACAGAGAAACCTTTGAAGGATATAGTAGTTTTAACAATCAGGTGTGGCCTGAGAGAGGAATCTCAGGCAGAATCACAGGAGGATGGGAAAATGAAGAGAAAAGCAATCGCAGTTCTCACTGCCGCGGCGATGGGCGCAATGACGCTCGCAGGCGCAGTGATGGCAGGTGATGTGGCCAACAGCGAAAAGCCGCTGGTATGGTTCAATCGTCAGCCTTCCAACAGCACGACCGGTGAACTGGACATGGACGCTCTCAGCTTCAATGAGAGCACCTACTATGTCGGATTCGATGCAAACCAGGGTGCTGAGCTGCAGGGTCAGATGATCGCAGACTACATCGAGGCAAATATTGACTCGATCGATCAGAACGGCGACGGTGTGATCGGTTACGTTCTGGCCATCGGCGATATCGGACACAATGATTCCATCGCGCGTACCAGGGGTGTCCGCAAGGCCCTCGGCACCGGGATTGAGGGGGAGGATGGGAACATTGACCCGACACCGGTCGGAACCAACGTGGACGGATCTTCCAAGAGCGTCCAGGATGGAACGCTCTCCATCGGCGGCACAGACTATACCGTTCGTGAACTTGCTTCTCAGGAGATGAAGAACAGCGCCGGCGCGACATGGGATGCCGCGACCGCAGGCAACGCGATCTCCACATGGTCCGCTTCCTTCGGCGATCAGATCGATGTTGTTGTATCCAACAACGACGGCATGGGCATGGCGATGTTCAACGGCTGGTCTCAGGAGAACGGCCGCCCGACCTTCGGCTATGATGCCAACAGCGATGCTGTTGCGGCCATTGCGGACGGCTACGGCGGAACCATCTCCCAGCACGCTGACGTGCAGGCTTACCTGACTCTTCGTGTGCTCCGCAACCTGCTTGATGGCGTGGACATCGACACTGGCATTGGCACAGCCGATGACGCTGGCAACGTCCTGTCCGATACGGACTATAAGTACAACGAGGAAGAACGCTCCTACTACGCTTTGAACCTGGCTGTCACAGCAGAAAATTATGAAGATTTCCTGGATTCGACCGTCGTCTACGGACCGGTTTCGAATCAGCTGGATGAGTCCGCATCTCCGAAGAAGAAGGTGTGGCTTGATATCTACAACAGCGCAGACAACTTCCTTGGCTCGACCTATATGCCGCTTCTTCAGAACTATGACGACCTGCTGAATCTGGAGGTCGAGTACGTGCAGGGTGACGGCCAGACCGAGTCCAACATCACCAACAGACTGGCTGATCCGGGTGCATACGATGCGTACGCCATCAACATGGTGAAGACAGACAACGCGGCTTCCTACACCGCTCTGCTTGGGTAAAGAAAAGCCTGTTTCTTTCTGATCTGAACTTGAAAATGGAAGCCTCTCAGAAGGAAACATGAAAAGCGAAGGGGGAGATTCAAAGACTGAATTTCCCCCTTTTGTTTTTTAGCTGGAGGCCATTCTGCGGCAGAACTGCCGCTGAATCCGGAATTCCGGCTTGCGCTTCCTGACAAAGATTATCAAAAAGGGGTATGAAACTGTGGCAGAACAGAATACCGATATAATTCTATCAATCCGCGGGATGTCCAAGTCGTTCGGGCGGAACCGAGTCCTGGACCACATCAGCATGGATGTGCGGAAGGGGATCGTCATGGGGCTCATGGGGGAGAACGGAGCAGGCAAAAGCACGATGATGAAGTGCCTGTTCGGGATCTACCACATGGACGAGGGCGATATCACGCTGGATGGAAGGCCGGTCAGCTTCTCAGGACCGAAGGACGCCCTGGAGAATGGGGTGGCTATGGTGCATCAGGAGCTGAACCAGTGCCTGGAGCGCTCGGTGGTTGACAACCTGTTCCTGGGCCGGTATCCCACCAGGTCCGGAATTATCGATGAGGGGCGCATGAAGAAGGAAGCCGCGGATCTGTTCCGGCGGCTGGGCATGACCGTCAATCTCACACAGCCCATGCGGACCATGTCTGTCTCCCAGCGGCAGATGTGCGAGATTGCGAAGGCGATCTCCTACAATTCGAAAATCATCGTGCTGGATGAACCGACTTCCTCCCTCACGGAGCCGGAAGTCCGGAAACTGTTCAGCATCATGCGGCAGCTGACATCTCAGGGTATCTCACTGATCTACATCTCCCATAAGATGGATGAGATCTTTGAGATCTGCGATGAGGTCTCGGTCCTCCGGGACGGGCAGCTTGTCATGTCCAAACCGGTGGGGGAGACCAGCTTCAACGAGCTGATCTCCGCCATGGTTGGGCGTTCACTTGACAACCGCTTTCCGCCGGTGGACAACACTCCCGGGGATCCGATTCTCTCGATTGAACACATGTCGACCAAGTTTGCGCCCTTCCTCACGGACATTTCCTTCGATGTCAAAGAGGGAGAGGTCTTCGGTCTCTACGGCCTGGTGGGCGCAGGCAGAACCGAGCTTCTGGAGACGATCTTCGGGGTAAGGACCCGCGCGTCCGGCCGTGTCTATTACCGCGGACATCTCATGAACTTTAACAGTGCCAAGGAAGCAATGGAGCACGGGTTTGCGATGATCACCGAGGAGCGGAAGATGAACGGCATGTTCGCGAAGGGGGATCTGATCTTCAACACCACCGTGGCGAACCTGCAGCGCTATAAGGCAGGACCCGCGCTCTCCGACACGAAGATGCGCCGCGCGACCGAGAATGAGATTCGGATCATGCATACGAAGTGTATGGGCCCGGATGACTCCATCTCAGGGCTTTCCGGCGGCAACCAGCAGAAGGTCATCTTCGGCAAGTGGCTGGAGCGGAACCCGGCTGTATTCATGATGGACGAGCCGACCCGAGGCATCGACGTTGGCGCCAAGTACGAGATCTACGAGCTGATCATCCAGATGGCCAAGCAGGGCAAAACCATCATCGTGGTCTCCTCCGAGATGCCGGAGATCCTTGGAATCACCAACCGGATCGGCGTGATGAGCAACGGGCGCCTGGCAGGCATCGTCAACACGAAAGAGACAGACCAGGAAGAGCTTCTTCGGCTCAGCGCGAAGTATCTTTGATTTGTGACGGGAGGGCAAAGAGATTCATATGGCGAATACAAATGTGACTGCGGACACTTCTAAGGTTCTGACCCTGGAGCAGGCGGAAGAACTGCTCCGGCCAATCGACGAACACGTTGGGGAGATCCAGGCGCAGATTGACGCGCTCCGTCGGGATGGCTCCGATCAGGTGACATCGCTTCGGAGTGAGCTCCAGATGACGAAGGAGAGTAAGACACTCTCAAGCGAGGAGAAAAAGGCGATCCGCACAAAGGATAAGCCCCTTCTTCAGGCGGCGAAGCAGGTGGAATCCCAGAACAAGGCGGAGATCAGCCGGCTGATCACAGAGGCGGAGGCCTATCTGGCTGAACATTACGACAAGGATTACCTGGACAGGGTCAAGGAGAGCGCAGAGCAGGAGAAGATCCTGGCTGCACAGAAGTATCAGGAGACCGTCGCGGATCTGACATCAAAGAACGAAAAGCGGATCGCTGAGCTGAAGCGAGAGGCTTCCTCCGCGTCAGGCGACGCGAAGACGAAGATCAAACAGGAGATCAAGGACGAGAGCTATGTCTTTAAGAATAAGCTCTTCGATGCCAAGATGACCTATCAGAAGGATCTTCAGGCGATCAAGGACAAGGTCCACGATGCCTTTGTCCATGAGTACCATCTGATCGACCTTCTGAGAAAGTCCCGCTTTACCTTCAAGCAGAACCAGGCGCAGAAGCGGGAGCTTTCCAGGTATACCTTCTCGAGAAAGCAGTTCTTACTGCAGAACGGACTGTACATTGTCATCATCTGCGTGTTTATCATTCTGAGCATTATTGCTCCGATCGTGAAGAATACGCAGCTGTTCACGCTGGCGAACCTGCTGAACATTCTGCAACAGGCGTCGCCGCGCATGTTCCTGGCATTGGGCGTCGCAGGTCTGATCCTTCTGACCGGCACAGACCTCTCCATCGGCCGTATGGTGGGCATGGGCATGGTCATTTCGACCATCGTCATGCACAAGGGGCCCAACACCGGAACGGTGTTCGGCAAGGCCTTTGACCTGACGGGGCTGAGCCTTCCTGCCCGCGCGGTGATGGCTCTTCTGCTCTGCATCCTGTTCTGCACCATCTTCACCTCCATCGCGGGATTCTTCGCGGCGCGGTTCAAGATGCATCCTTTCATCTGCACGATGGCGAACATGCTGATCATCTTTGGTCTCGTCACCTATGCCACCAAGGGTGTCTCCTTCGGGGCCATCGAGAACACGATTCCGCAGACGGTGATTCCGAAGCTGGGCGGCAGGTTCCCAACCATCATCCTCTGGGCTGTGGCCGCGATCGCGATTGTCTGGTTCATCTGGAATAAGACCAGGTTCGGGAAATATCTGTACGCGGTCGGCGGAAACGCAGAAGCAGCTTCCGTCTCCGGTATCTCGGTCTTCTGGGTCACGATGGGGGCCTTCATGATGGCCGGTGTCCTGTATGGATTTGGCGCCTGGCTGGAGTGCAACCGCATGATTGGTTCTGGCTCCGCCGCCTATGGACAGGGCTGGGATATGGACGCCATCGCTGCCTGCGTGGTCGGAGGTGTGTCTTTCACCGGTGGTATCGGAAAGATCTCAGGCGTGGTTGTCGGTGTCCTGATCTTTACCGCCCTGACTTACTCCCTGACCATTCTGGGAATCGACACCAACCTGCAGTTTGTGTTTGAGGGAATCATCATTCTCGCTGCTGTGACGCTTGACAGCCTGAAGTACGTCCAGAAGAAGTAATGAGAGACGGGAGAAGCTGAAAAGTGTAAAAGCGAAAAGCGAACAGGGAAAAGCCTTAAGGGCAGAGTTTCTGTGCGAAGCGGCTCAGAAGCGTGCTCCAGACATCTCTGTACGAGGCGCTGGATCAATCCTATGGCCTGGGAATCATATGGAAGATAAAAAAGAGCGGCGAAAGCCGCTCTTTTTTATGTGCGAGTTATTATTTTATAGTAATAACTATATAGAATCAAAATCAGAGAAAGAAAATGGAGACACAGAATAATACAGAAGAAGCAGAAGCAGAAACAGAAAATAGAAACAGAGGCAAAAACAGTAAAGGAGGTATAAATATACACAGAAGCGGATATAAATCCCGTACCTGTCCAGCCGCAGGCTCCTGTAGGCATTTGGACGGGCGCAGGCTCCTACACCTGCAGTCAATGTGTGCCCGGACTTTGCTTTTGAACTTATGACCTCGCTTGGCGACAAGCGGCCAAAGGGACTGGACAGTTACGTTTTCTTGCTCCATCACCGCACGAG
>CADBUA010000475.1 GCA_902797665.1 uncultured Lachnospiraceae bacterium
AGATGTATATGCAAATATCAGAAACCCTTTCAGCTTCTTGCTGAGAGGGTCTTTTTGCGATAGAGTGAATTGAGCGAAAATGGGAGATGAAGCTCTATCTTTTCGTTTATAGGGCTGCGGGCAGATCAGAGAGCATACAGGATGGGAGCGGGAATCGATGGAAAATATCATTGTGATCGGGATTGCCGGAGGGACTGGGAGCGGAAAGACAACGCTCACCAAAACACTGGCGGAAGCATTCGGGAGCGATGTCACGGTGATCTACCATGACAACTACTACAGGGCGCGGCATGATCTGACTTACGAAGAGCGGGTGGAGCTGAACTATGATCATCCGGATGCCTTCGACACGGACCTGATGGTGCATGATCTGATGCTTCTGAAGAATGGTCAGTCTGTGGAGTGTCCGGTCTATGACTACTCCATCTATGACAGGACAGATCAGACCGTGACAGTCACCCCGTCCCAGGTGATCATTGTGGAGGGGATCCTGATCTTTCACGAGAAAGCACTCAGGGACCTTTTTGATATCAAGATCTTTGTCGATGCGGACGCGGATGTCCGAATTCTCCGGAGAATTGTACGGGATGTCATGGAAAGGGGGAGATCTCTGGAAAGTGTAATTGATCAGTACCTCAGCACAGTCAAGCCCATGCATGAGGCTTTTGTTGAACCCTCCAAACGCTATGCGGATGTCATTATCCCGGAGGGCGGAAGAAACAAGGTTGCCCTGGAGATGGTCTTCCAGAGGGTGATGGCACATTTGAATGGGGTGGATCTCAGACAGAGTCTGGAAAAAGAGCAGACAGAAGCGTAGAAAACAGGTACCTGTCCACTCGCAGGCTCCTTTCGAGGCAGAGGGCCGGGCGCAGGCTCCTGTCGTCGCATTTAATGTGCGCCCGCCTTTGCTTTTAAAATGTATGGCATCGCTTTTCCAGCAAGTGCGCAAAGTGAACTGAACAGTTACGAAAACAGAATCTGATAAGCGAAAAAACGCAGTGGAACAGGCGGGGATGACAGAGGCGGCATTCATGAAGAGGATGATCGCGAAATAATAATACACATGGCCCGGCAGAGTGGTATCCAGGATACTTCTCCGCCGGGCCAAAGTGTTATACCCGCGAGTGCGAGAATCTGCGATTCAATTGGGGCGAGCGGGCATATAGCGGTGAAACACCTGGCAGATTCGAATGGTTCCCGGTATAGACGTCATATATGCCTATGACGATATCGACAGCGCTGTTTCACGCATCCAATGTAATCACTCCGACTGTTCCCTGGAAGGCAGGGGAGAAGATGTGCTCCCGGCAGGTCTCTGAGATATACCCATCCCAGGAGAAGTGGAGATGACCGGCCAGAACCTCCAGTACAGGACTGTTTTCTCCACGGACAAGGCCGAGGAGGCGGGTCATGTTTTCACTTTTGCTGCTGTCGTAAAAGTCACCTTCTCCCCATAGAAGGGAACGTCCATTCCAGGATCGCTCAGATAACTCCGCCAGGGAGGGGATTCCCTGGGAGCCTTCTTTCAGATCCGGAGACAGGTCCAGGGGCACATGAGTCAGAAGGATGATCGGTTTCCCTTTCTCTGTGAGGGACTCAAATTCATCGATCGCCTCGTCGGAGAGGATGGAGCTGGTGTTGTCGAGTCCGACCAGAAGGAAGTCATCTGTCTCAAAGGTCCAGACTTTTTTCTGATCAGCGATCTTTCTGTGCGCTTTTCGCATCTCAGAGAGCGTCATGTCCCCGTACCATCTGCCATAGTCGTGATCCGCACGAATGTAGATCCAGGGTGTTTTCAGCCTGTCCAGGCCTTCCTGAAGGATGGAGAGATTGGACATGGACACATAGTCGAGCAGGTCCCCGCCGAAGATGATGCAGTCGGCATTGTACTGATCGAGAAGCTCCGGGAATTCCTGCCAGAGATACGCGGCGGAAAGGCCGTCCTTTGTCATGAGAGCACGTCTTTCCTTCACGGTATCCTGGTATTCTTCCTTCACCTCAGGGTCATTTTCCGCGATGAGATGAAGATCCGACAGCCAGAGAAGCCGGTATTCCCGTTCTGCTTTTGGGAGTGTGATATGGACCTCTTCCTCGGTGAGCCAGGAGGGGAACACCTGGGAATGAATTTCAGCTGAAAGAGGATCCAGGGGCAGAACAGAGGAAGAAAACACAGACGGTGAAAACACAGAAAAAGAAAGAGCAGTATGAAATCCCTGGCTTTCTGAGGCGAAGGATTTACGCGGTGAGAAGCAGAAAAGAAGAGTGAGAATCAGGGAGAAAGGCAGTAAACAGGGCAGCAGGAGCCCGGATGATAGCTGAAGTGGCAGCGTACGGGCATGGATCAGAGCTTTTTTCAAAGAACATGCCGGCAGGTTATACCGGGAACCATTTGAATTTGCCAAGTGTTTCACCGGCATATGCCCGCTCGCGCCAATTTCGTCGCAGATTCTCGCGCTCGCGGGAAAAACATAGAG
>CADBUA010000476.1 GCA_902797665.1 uncultured Lachnospiraceae bacterium
CGACAGAATGCCGGATGCTGCGTATGAGCCGGATTCTTCTGGCCTGATTGGGCGGCACAGGGGGAAGATTATCCTGATTGGGCTATCGAGTGCCCTGATTCTGGCCGGCGCGATCCTCTATGTCCGACAGATCAGACCCGCCCTGAATCAGAGAAGCGCCTATATGGCGGCGGAGGCTTTGCTTGAGAACGGCAGCTATGATGAGGCATCACGGGCTTTCCTGGAGCTTGGGGAGTACCGGGACGCGTCTTTGATGGCACAGGAGGCAAAGTATCAGAAAGCGATCAGCCTTTACGGTGAAGAAGACTATGAAGGCGCAGTCGCGGCTTTGCGTGAGATCAAGGGCTATAAGGAAGCGGACTCTTTGGCGGAAGGAATCGAAAAAGACATTTCCTATGAGCGTGGAAAGGATCTCATCCAGGATGAGCGCTATGATGAGGCAATCGAGGTCTACACGCAGCTTGGAGACTATCGGAACGCCGAAGTTCAGCTGGAAAAGGCAGTATACCTGAAAGCGAAGGCGCAGATCAGAGAGGAGGATTATGAAGGAGCCCGGGAAGAACTGATCAGAATCAGAGCGTATCGGGATGCTGATCTCCTCCTCGAAGAGCTGGATCAGCGCATTTTGTATGAGCAGGCTCAAGACGCTTTGAAGACGGGCAGGTATGAGGAGGCAATTGCCTCCTTCAGCGGGCTTTCTGACTATCGGGACGCAGCAGACCTCTTGAAGGAAGCTCGTTATGAAAAGGCAAAGACCCTGATGGAGGCGGAAGACTTTGCGGGGGCCAAATCTGAACTGGAAGAGATCCCAGGATACCAGGATTCGGATATCCTGCTTGAAAAGGCTGATCTCATGGAATCCGCCGGGATGGGGGATGCGGAGAGCCAGGTCCGTCTGGGAGATCAATATTACTCCGGGGATGGTGTAGAGCAGGACTATGAGAAAGCGGCCCTGTGGTACGGCAAAGCCGCAGAGCAGGGAAATTCAGAGGCAGCGTTTAAGCTGGGGGAGATGTACCTGAATGCCGTTGGTGTGAGCAGTGACACTGAGAAAGCCTCAGAGCTCTTCCAGAAAGCCGCGGAGCAGGGAAACAGGGAAGCACAGAATGAGCTGGGCATGCTCTACTACAATGGGGATGCGGGAAATCAGGACTATGTGAAAGCTTTGGAGTGTTTCCTGAAAGCCGCAAATCAAGGCAGCTCGAAGGCTCAAAGCAGCCTTGGCTATATGTATGCCAACGGTGTCGGCGTGGAGCAGAATGACGAGGAAGCCATCAGATGGTATCAGATGGCGGCAGAGACAGGGGATGAGACGGCGAGAAGCAATCTGGAAGCCCTGCTGGATAAGAAAAAATGAGGGACCTGTTAAGTCCGCTTTGCCAGTTTGCGCTGAGCGTGAGCATACAGAGTACCAGTAGTCGGAGCTGAGATATGTCAGGAACATCACGGAGTGGAATCTGTGGGAATGGAGAGAGGGGAGCCTGCTTTGGTGAAGATTTGGTGAAATAGACCCTGAATCCACTGTCATCTCCTTCTTGTTTCTGCTAGAATAAAAGTGTATCTGAAGAGGTTTCCAAAGTGAAAAGCCTCGATAAATGCTGAAGATTTGCCTGGAGGAGTTGAAAAATGAGCGGTGTAAAGAAAAATCTGTGGATTACTGCGGCAGCGGCAATCCTGATTCTGGCAGGGGTCTTTGCTATTGCGGGCAGAAGTACAGTCCATGCGTCCTCTTTCCATGAAGAAGACAAAAATGTCTGGACGGACGGAAGTACAAGCTATTATGGAAAGGGTGACAGCCTTTACAAGAAGGTTGGCGGCAAGGAGACTGGACTGGTAACTTTCCACGCTGAGCATGCGGACAAAGGGGAGCCGGCCTATGCCAAGGTGGTCAATGTATATGGTGCTTATGTCTACGTGCTCCAGCAGAACGACGTTGGGGAATCAAAGCTCTACTCCTACAACCTGGAAAGTGGAAAACTGACCCTTTGCAGCAGTAAATGCTACGTCTGCAAGGCGAACGGTGCATACATGCTGGCGCTGCCCTATGAGCCGACGGATGTCTCCGCGCATGCCCTGACCCTCTACAAGGCTCAGGGGGAGAAGGTCAAAAAGGTCCGCCAGCTGGCCTCCTACAGTGTTGAATGGAGTCAGATCTACAAGGGGAAATTTATCTACGCTTCCTTTGCCAGCCCGGATCTGAGCGGAAATCTGAAGATTATGTCCTGCAAGGCTGATGGAACGAAGGCAAAGACGCTCTTCACAATCAAGGGGAGCAAGGAGACCTTAACGGTTGTGTACAGCAAAGGCACGAAGATTACGGTCAGCCAGAGTTACAATGAGGGGGACAAGCCTGTCACTTTGAACTATGTCTATGATCTCAAAAGCGGGAAGCTGAAGAAAAAGAACTGAGAAGCAATCAGCCGAAATATCGGGAAGAGCATTCAGGGCTTATAGGGTATTCGTGGGTGCAGGCCGCCAGATGAAGGCGGCCTGCACCTTTTTGTCTGCTTTCATCTGACCTGAGGCTCGATCCCCCGCTCCCTGTCCTCATCCCAACTGCCAACTGGCTCGATCGAACTGTCTATATCCTGAAGGTCCCTCGGATTTGCCGCAGGCGAATCGTCAGGGCCTTTGCATATACCGCGGCCCCGGGCGTGAGGGGCAGATTCTCTTGGCCGCGAGTATCGATCAGGCAGGCTGCAAAGGATCCTGGTACAGGATTATGGCGGGAAGCTGGGGGAGCGTGGCGCGATCGAGCGGACAAGATGGGATGAGTTCCGGCAGATTCTGATGCTTTTTGGCATATAGCTCCTGAAATCATGAAAGAACCGAAAAATATTCGGGAATATTTCAAAAACTCCAAAAAATATTGTGTTGAAGTGGAGCGGAAACTGTGCTAAGTTAGGAAAAC
>CADBUA010000477.1 GCA_902797665.1 uncultured Lachnospiraceae bacterium
CAGGCGGCTGAAGCTGCGGGGGCAGAGGCTGCAGAGGCGGGTGGAATCCCTGCGGATGGTGAGAAGTACACAGTCACCCAGACGGATGACGGCTGGCTGAAAATTGAAAACCAGGACGGTGATACCCTTGGCATGTCCCTGGCCTCCGGCATCGGGCTGGTCGAGGACGATGGATATGCTTTCAAGGATCTGAACCAGAACGGTGAGCTGGATCCCTATGAAGACTGGAGACTCCCCACTGAGGAGCGTGCCCAGGATCTGGTTTCCCAGATGAAGGGCGAAGAGAAGGCTGCCATGCTGACCCACGGTGGCTGGGGCAATTTCACCACAGAACCTCTGGCTCAGGATGACGGTTCCTACACCTACCTGAAGGCAGGCGGACGCGGCGGCGTCACCAGGAATATTTCCCAGGGCGGCGGAGCTCATGCGAAGTGGGCAAACGCCATCCAGGAAGTCGCTGAAGGATGCCTCTATGGTGTTCCGGCTATGATCTCCATCGACCCGGCGAACATCTCCGGCCTGATTGAGACCCTTTCTCTTGGCTCCACCATGAATCCGGAGCTGGCTGCTGAGATCGGTCAGGAAACCGCGAAGCAGTACCGTGCTTCCGGCGTCACCGCCCTGCTTGGGCCTCAGGTCGACATTGCATCCCCGATCATGGGACGCGCAGGCGGCACCTACGGTGAGGACCCGCAGCTGACCCTTGACATCGCGACAGCTTACGTGAACGCTATGCAGTCCACCTACGATGAGAACGGCGAAGATCTGGGCTGGGGCAAAGACTCTGTCTTCTGTTTCACCAAGCACTTCGCAGGCGCAGGCGCAACTGAAGGCGGGCGCGACGACCACAACAACGGCGGCCGCTACGCGATCTTCCCGGGTGACAATCTGGAAGCTCACCTGATCACGTATTTCGACGGCGTGTTCAATCTCCCGGGTAAGACCGGATCCTCTGGCATCATGACCGAGTATGCGATCGATGTCGACTCCGAAGGAAATCCAATCGGCGGCGAGTGGGCCGGCGTCTACAATCCTTTCCTGAACGGCTCTCTGGATGCGTTCGGCTATGACAGCCTGAAGATCACTGACTGGGGTGTCTTCCAGTTCGCGGGTGTCTGGGGCGCTGAGAGCCTTGAGCTCAATGACCGTGTCGCGACCGGCTGGGAGCGCGGCGCAAATCTGCTTGGCGGTTTCGGTGATACCGATGCTGCAGTGGCAGCCTACAAGATCCTTGTGGAGCGCGACGGTCAGGAAGAAGCTGATGCCATCATCGACAAGGCTTCCATCCGCTTCATCACAGTTATGATGAACCTGGAAATGTTTGAAGAGCCCTACAGTGATTCCGCTTACGCGGATTCCATTGTCTACAGTGACGATGCCAATGCCTACGGTCTTGAGACCCAGAAGCAGTCCGTTGTCATGCTGAAGAACGATGGAGTCATCAGTGAAGGCGCAGCATCTGACAAGCCGACCGTCTATGTCCCGTATGTGTACAACACCGGATTCTCCGCGACCTGGATGACCGGTATCAATGAAGGTACCCTCAGCTGGGCACCTGGCATGGATCTGGATATTCTTGGTCAGTACTTCAATGTTGTCACAGATACCCTGGGCGATCCGAGCGGAGAGGCAGACGCTGATGGCAATCCGACCTACACGATGGATGATCTGACCCGTGCTTCCGCGGAAGACATCGCCGCCTGCGACTATGTCCTGGTCGGTATGACGGCTCCGTACGCTCCGTCCTACAACAAGCTGATGTCCGGTGCCTTTGGAGGCGCTCCGGCTCCGGAGGGTGAGGCGGACGAATGGTATCCGGCAACCCTTCAGTACAGCGAGTACGTGGCTGAAAACGCAATTGATCCTTCTCTGTCCGGCAAGATCCTTGAGGATGGTTCCAAGGAAAACCGTTCCTACAAGGGCAATGCGGCCCACGAAGTCCCCATGATCGGTTCCTTCGAAGCGCTGCAGTATGCGGCAGATGCCGCGGGTGATGTTCCGGTCATTGTCTCCATGGCGATGGAACGCGGCATGGTTTGGAGCGAGGTCGAGCCTCTGGCTGACGCGATCCTGGTCTGCTACAACGCCCAGAAGCCGGAAGCGGTCGCTGAGATCATCCTCGGCCAGACAGAGCCGTCGGGTCTTCTGGTATTCCAGCAGCCTTCTGATATGGAGACTGTGGAAGCGCAGCTCACTGATGTGCCGCGCGACATGGAATGCTACACGGATGCGGCTGGAAATACCTATGACTTCGCGTTTGGTCTGAACTGGTCCGGAGTCATCTCCGATGAGCGCACCGAGAAGTACTCGGCTGACCCGTTGACCAAGATTGAAAACTTTGACTTTGCTGCCTACGCGGAAGCAAACAAATAATAGGGGACTTGAGTTCTGACTGCTGCAAAATCCGGCCCGGCGGGAGTTTTCTTCTGCCGGGCCTTTCAAAACATTGACACCTGCGATGTTGCCTGAAATAGAGGAAAAGATATGATTAATTTCATTGTTGAAAAGCTGGGACCATTCTTTTACAAGATGGGCGTCAGTGAAGCGGACATGATCACCTATGTGACGCAGCTGCAAAACTATATCTATGCCCTGCTCGGGATCTGTGCGGCTTTGATCCTGATCATGATTTTTGCCCAGCTGGCAAAGAAAGGCTTCCGCCACGTCATCCGCTGGGAAGCTCTGATGGCCTTCTTCGCTTCCATCCTGATCATGGTCAACGCGATCTGCTATGGCCCCATGTACTCCAACGTATCTGGCTTTCTGAATGCCTCCAAGACGGACTTTGCTGAGAGCACCATCGAAAACAGCAAGGCTGTGATCGAAAAGATCGGGGATGAGGGGATGGTCCTTGTGAAGAACAACGGCCTGCTTCCTCTCTCCGACAGCGTGAAAGCCCTCAACGTCTTCGGCTGGGATTCCTACAGTCCAATCTTTGGCGGAACCGGCTCCGCCGGTTCTCACTCCGAAGGCTCGATTGGGATTCTGGACTCTCTGAAGAATGCCGGCTACAGTACCAATGAGACATTGACAAACATGTATCAGGAATACTGTGCGTCCCGCCCGGAGATCTCCATGTCAGCTCAGAACTGGTCTCTCCCGGAGCCGAGCATGACTCACTACAGCGACGAGATCATGTCGGAGGCCAGGTCCTTCTCCGACACGGCGGTGATCGTGGTCGGCCGTCCCGGAGGGGAAGGCGCGGACCTTCCGACCGACATGAACGCGGTCATCAAGGGCACCTACAACCAGGGTCTGACCAGCTCTAACGCTCCGGCCAACTGGCGCTACATGAACGCCAGCTATACCAACAACAGCGGTTCCTACGATGACTTTGAGCCAGGCGAAACCTATCTGGAGCTCTCTGTCACAGAGGAGCAGCTGGTGGAAAAAGTCTGCTCCGAGTTCAGCAATGTCATCGTGGTCGTCAACGCCAACAACGCAATGGAACTCGACTGGGTTGATGACTATGATGAGATCGGTGCAGTCATTCTGGCTCCCGGCGCCGGTGCCTCCGGCTTCTCCGCTCTCGGTCGGATCCTCAACGGATCGGTCAACCCCTCCGGGAAGACCGCCGATACCTTCGTGAAAGACTTCAGGTTCACGCCTTACTTTAACAACATCGGGAACTTCCCCTACACGAATCTGACCAACCTGAAGAATGCGGCCCTCCGGAACGATTCCTCCTACAAGGGCAACATCGCCTTCGTCAACTACGTCGAGGGGATCTACGTGGGCTACAAGTTCTATGAGACCGCTGCGGAAGAAGGGCTCCTCAAAGACTACAGCCAGGTGGTGCAGTATCCCTTCGGCTATGGTCTCTCCTATACAAGCTTTGAGAAGTCTCTGGAAAACTTCAAGGACAACGGCGATTCCGTCAGCTTCGACGTAACGGTGAAGAACACTGGTGATACCGCCGGCAAGGATGTCGTCGAGATCTACTTCACCCCGCCCTACTACAACGGAGGCATTGAGAAGGCCTCTGTCAATCTGATCGAGTTCGAGAAGACCGAGCTCCTGGATCCGGGCGCTTCAACAACAGTCTCCTTCGAGATCCCGAAGGAGGACATGGCATCCTATGACAGCGGGCTCAAGCTGGAAGGAGGCGGCTACATCCTCGAAGGTGGAGATTACAAGATCTCCCTGCGCTCCGACTCCCACACCGTAATCGCGGAGGA
>CADBUA010000478.1 GCA_902797665.1 uncultured Lachnospiraceae bacterium
CTTGTCCAAAAGATCTCTATGTTCTCTATCCCAACACGTCAGTTCATCCTCGGATAGTGACGCTCCTACCCCACGGCATGCCTTCATCCTTCCGTGCCAGCTTTCTTTTGTAAACGGAACCCTAACATCGTATTCTTCATGATCTTCTAATTCAAAATACTGAAATGAAATATCAGGTATCGCTATGTGTTTTCGTGTTTCTCTGGCTCCTGACCATTGAGGACTGTATTTTAGCACAAGTTCCTCGCTTGCTCCGGCAATGGCATCTTCATACGGCAACCACGCCATATATAAAATCAGCAGTTTCCCATCAGGCTTCAACAGGCTGGCGAGTCTGGGGATCACTCTATCATGGTCAAAATACCAAAAGCATTGGCAAGCAGTTATGACATCGAAGCTTCCTTCCATAAAGCTGATTTGTTCCGTAGGAGTTGTCTGAAATTCAATATCCATTTTTCCGGCCTTTGCAAGTATCTTCGCCTGCTCGATCTGCTCTTGGGAAATGTCTGTACCTATCCACTTCGCGCCGTATTTATATAGGTTACGAGGAAGTACACCCGTACCGGTGCCTACATCAAGCACATGCTGTCCTTGAATGCATAATCCTCTGTCAACAATTTTCTTATAAAACCCAAAATCCGTGTAATGGCCACTCAATAAGCACCAAAATCAGCTGATGTAAACGCCGTTTTTCCCGGAAATAAGCCATTTTTCCGGCATTCAAAAGGTTGATTATATTTAGTGTTTAATATATAATATAGACACCAAATATAAGGAGATCCAGAATGCCGAGAAAAGCTTCAGGCCAACCCAAAACCAAGCTTGTCGAACGCCGCCAGGCAAACGGTGATATATACGTTTATGAGGTGACGACGCTCTACAATCCGGAAAAGAGATACAACGAGCATGTATCCAGCAGGTTGCTTGGGAAGAAATCCCCAAACGGAGCGGAACTTCTTCCAACCCGGCCCAGGAAGACGCCCGAAACCGGTACTGTCACAGCAATCCGCAAAACAGTCGGCGTTACCGATATCCTTGAATGGATCGGAAGAGAATCCTGTATCGATGAAGATGTTCTCAGTTCCGCCGATAAAGGGACTGCCTGGAAGATCATTTCCATTGCAAGATTCTGGATGGCAAATCCCGATAAGACGATCCGCAGGATCGAGGAGTGGCAGATAAGCCATACCATTCCTTATCAAGAGGGAATGTCAGAAGACACCTGCTATCTGCTGATGAAGCAGCTGGGACAGGACATCACGGTGTCGCAGAAATACTTCCGGTACCGAGCATCCCATGCGCCCTCCAGGGCATCCGTTGCCGTCGACAGTACTACCATAACATCGTATTCCGAATTACTGAACGATGTCCGCTTCGGCTACAATAAGGACGGCAACGGCCTGGCCGCCGTAAAGATGCTTACGCTCTTCAGCCTGAACGACCACCAGCCGATCGCCTTTTCGCGCCAGCCCGGAAACATACCGGATGTGGTTTCTGTCCTCAATGCCTTAAAGCAACTGTCCGTCCTTGGAATGGATAAGCCACTGCTGGTACTGGATGGCGGGTTCTTCTCCGAGGAGAACATACTGGGATTCCTTCAGGCACATACAAAGTTCCTCATGCGCGGACAGCTTGACAGCAAATGGATCCTTCCGGAACTGGAACCGCTTCTTGCAAAAATGGAAGCACCATCCCATGCCTGGCCAGAAGATCCGTCGAAATACTGCGTCACGAAAAGGATCAGCCATTTGTTTTCATATGAGAGAAAGCGCACCCGCGGCGGCATACAAAAGGGCGACATCGTCACGGAAGAGCACCGGCTGTACCTTCATCTTGTGCTTGATACAGACAAGGCAATGCTCGATAAGGCGCTTCTCATGAAGGATATCCAGCATGTAAGGAAGCAGCTGGAAGAAGGCGTGGATCCTTCTCTGCTGAAAAAAGCCGAAGCACGCACAGCGGATCGTTACCTCATCATCAGGAATATCCGGGGCAGGCTGGTCATAACGCTGAACGATAAGGCGATCCTGAAAGCGACCCGGCTTTATGGTTATTTTGTGCTTGTCTCCAATGAGAAAATGGATGCATTCAGCGCGTTGCGTGAATACCGCCTCCGCGAAAAAACGGAGGAGGGATTCCGTCTCGATAAGCAGTACAACGACGCACATGTGACGAGAACAAAGTCAACCGAAAGCTTGGAAGGCCGTTTCTTCTGCCAGTTCGTGGCATATGGATACGAAGCCTTCTTCCAGAAGGAACTCAACCGGGTAAAGAGTTCTCTTGCTGTTCCTAATGGTGACCCGGCGCATGACAGGTCCGATGTTTTCAGGAGAGAGAAAGCCCTGCTTAACTGGCTGAAAGGCATGTCAGTGGCTAAACTGTTTGACTGGTTTGATGCCGTTCAGGAAACGACTGTGGATTCTCCCATGGGCCGGGCCCGCTGGAGGACAGAGACAATCGAAAGGGATCGCCTGTTCCTAACCAGGCTCGGCGTTCTCAAAACATAAGTTTTGAGTGACTAAAGTTCGGATTTTAGGATAAAAAATATCAGGATAGATGTCTCTGAATTTAGCATATTCCTCTGATGTTCTTCCCCAATCAAATGCCTTTCCGCCATCTATTCTGTTATTAACTATTTCCATAAATTATCTTAAATCCTTCCGTTTCATCATGCTCTTAAGTACAGCACATTGCCGCTGATATCTATATCACAGCCACAACCCTACCACAAAAAACATCTGAATCACTGACTCAACCCGGCTCGAGTGAGCTTCACGATACATTCTGTGTGGCTTGAGACCACGATACGACTAACTCATTTTTCCGACCGTTCGCGGAAACTTGTCCATGATATCGACCGTTCGCTAATCGGCGC
>CADBUA010000479.1 GCA_902797665.1 uncultured Lachnospiraceae bacterium
CCATCTGGATGCCCGTCTCAAGGTCCGCGCCACTGCGGCGGCCGCTGGCTGAGATCCAGGCCAGAAGGGGTATATTTGTTTAAACATCTGCAGGATTTCCTGGGGCCTTGGGTTAGTGCGCCCTAAAACATTCCAGCAGGCAGTCAGGTACCCTCCAGACGGCTTCCCCACCCCCGACCGGTCTGACCCCAGCAGGATCGCCCCCATTATTAGGTCCCGATTAATAATTATTCAAGACTTTCCGAGAGTACTCACAGCGCCACAAAGCGGATCTGGTAAGGTTCAGATCACGTTAGATCCCGCAAATCCGATGGAGGCATTGAGAGAAGTCATGAAATATGTCCTCCCAACGGATCAGCTTGGGGAGAAGGAGATGGGCAGTGCCTTCCTCCCACTTGTGTATGACAGGAACTCTGTTATGTGCTCTGTGGTTGAAAGCCATGATGGTTTTCCCAGTTCTGACCAGTTCGATTTCCATACCATTGAGGGATTCATGAACGGCTTTAATCAGATGGAAAAGCCAATGGCAGAGCTGCGCAACAAGGCAGGGGAAACGGCTTCGGAGCTGTACAATGCATTCATAAAAAAAAGAAAACATCGGAGGAATCCTGAAGAGTGTAAAGATAGACTCTGAACTCGGGCAGCTGAAATTGAACTTCCGGTCTGCCTGACCGGCAGCCTGAAAGCGGGAGAGGCACTGAAGAGCGGTGGATTTCTGCTGCAGCTATCCAGGAGAGCCTGTGACACATCATATCGGAAGGGCCTGAATCAGCTGAACTCCGACTCTCATAGGGATGAGCTGGGATGTGAAATCGTCCTGAGTACTTACAGTTATACGGTCAGTGAGCTGGGATGGGATCTGGCTGCATCCAAGGTAGAACAGGCGGAGGCGATCCTGGAGCAGTATGGTTTTGTTGACGGCCTGTGGCCGGACGACAAAGATCTTCCAGATACAATGCTGCAGAAGGAAGGTCTGTTCGAAGTCTTTGATCCTGCAGAACTGGATGCATTCAGCTTTAGTCTCGATGACGCCGAGGACTGGCCCACTGTATTCTACTGCTCTGAGGAAGAAGGAACGGCGGAGATACAGGCGGAAAATGCAGACGGGATATCCGAGAAAGCAGAGTATGAGGAGGACTCAAAGGGGGAAAATGCGGCACATGCCCAGGAGAAGAAAAAGAAGGGTAAGTACTCTAAGCCTGATATGAAGCCGCGTGATCACCTCAAAAAGCGCCGCACAAGGAAACAGTGCATACAGGACGATAAGAAGCGCATGGAGTTCATGAAGTCTTACGCACTATGGCTCAATACCCAGGACTGCACGGCTTTGAAGAAGATCCTTCATGATGTGATGGTCGAATCGAAGCTGGAGAAGACCATTTACATCAGCATTGACGGAGTCTGTGTCCCCGAGCAGGAAGCTCCACGGGTCAAGGGAGGCAGACCGACTGTGAAGGAGAAAGGTACCTTGATCGATCACTGGAATATCCGGGTGGAGTCCGGGGATCGGAGCTATCTGATCACAGACCCGGATCTTAACAACTGTTTCAAGCAGCTTCTGGCCTTCCTGCTTACGCACAATCTGCTTTCATATGCCTTTGTCTTTCCTGCGGACGGTCAGGACAGTATTTTCTTATGGGGCAGGAAGTACTTCAAACACTGGAGATATCTCTTCATACTCGATTTCTGCCACCTTGCCGAGAAGTGTTATAACCTCCTCAGCTTAGAATTGAAATCGTACCGGGTGCCTTCCCCCTGGGAAAAGCCCGAATACTACAGGACCAGAAAGAAGAAGGGGCAGGTGAAGGCCCAGAAAAAGACTTCTATCAGCAGGGTCTATGCCTCCACGATTGTCAGCTGTCTCTGGTATGGGAATGTGAAGGAGGCAATCAGCTGCCTCGAGAACCTCGATCCTGCAGATGTCTCTGATCATGAATCGATCAATAAGCTGATCGGCTATTTCCGGAAGAGAGAGGAATTCATCACGTGCTGCGCGATGAGAAGAGCTGCAGGACTCAGAAACTCCAGCAATGGAGTAGAGGGGGTGAACAATCTCCTGGTAAGTGCCAGACAAAAGGAGGACGACCGTATGCACTGGAGGAAAAAAGGAAGCTGGGCTCTTGCTGCCCTGACCTGCGCCGGAAGGAACGTGATCTGGAGAACTGGTGCGTATATCGACGTTTCTCATTCAACAAAAAGGCCTGGACAAACGGACAGGAACATGAAACAGCCGCATAGGCCAGAAAGCCCTGGGGTAAGAGAATAGCTGCATCCTTCCAAGGATACTTGTATGCCTGATCCATGAAGCTGTCTGTGGGGGAAAGGGGGAAGTTTGTCCTTTTCTGGGTTTTCCAGAGCTCAAGACGGCAAGAAGTCACGATTCCAAAGGCACAACAAAGGAACTGGCAGACTATGGCTCAAGAAAACACATGAAATGGATGGCCAGGCTCTCCATGGCAGCTTCAGATCACACAGCTCGAACTGTTCGAACTGTTCGAGCGTATTCGATATGATCCCAAATTCTCAGGTCTGGCACGGGACCAAAAGGGACGCCCCTTCTTTCAAAGCCAGGATATTGGACAGTTCGAAAGAGTCTCAAGATGCGGAAGTGTCTCAGCAGGATCATCTGTCCTTGAAACAGAAAAAGGCCGGGAAAGCCCCAGCCCTCGATATCCTGGGCGCCCACAGGTTTTGTAGCAGACAAAGGTTCCTTCGTCCGATGATCCATCAGCTCCAATGCAATGATTCCCGGGGTATACAGCTCCGCCTTTCAGCGGGTATTTCTGAGCATCACGATCAGCTGTACGATGCCCACAACGAGAATGAGGAAGGAGAAATTCCCCCGCCCCATCTCGGTCAGGATGACTTGTATCAATGGCCTATCCTCCTTCTACTCGAAAATGGTCATGAAAAAAAGCACCCTGGATTTCTCCAAGATGCTTATGTTTTAGGGCAAGATGCTCATTTCTTGAATAAGTCGCTGTGGGTACCTGTCCTGGAGAGCGTCAAGACAAGGATATCATCCTCCAGGTAGTAGATTAGAAGCCAATCCGCTGACACATGCAGCTCTCGATGGCCCTTCCAGTTCCCTTCCAGTTCATGGTCATCATAGTCATCAATCAGCTTCTGTTGCTGGTCTCCCTTAGCTATAAGGCGAATCACTTCATCCAGCAGATCAATGTCATAGCCTCGTTTAATTGCGAGCTTATAATCCTTCTTGAATCTGCTAGACCATTTGACCCTGTACTTATCATTGTCGCTCATCTTTTCAATTCCTCCAGGGCATCTTCGACAGCAAGCGCCTTAATCTGAGGATCTTTTGCAACCTTCTCAGCTTCAAGCATTGCCTCGACCGTTTCCTTGGTCGGAACATCAAGACGAACATCAAAGGGAAATCCTCCGACAGCAACCGATTTTTTTAAGAACACATTAATCGCAGTGCCAAGAGACATGCCAAGCGCAGAATAGATTGCCTCGCTCTGTTTCCTCAAATCCGAGTCAATACGGTGCGTATAAGATGAAGTAGCCATTGCCATCCTCCTTCAATATAATCGAGACCAGTACTTACATCTTAGAGCATTTGTCTTGCAAAGTCAATCAATCGTCTTCATCTTAAGCATTCTACAATCCTCTTATTGCTGAATATAAGAGGACTCCGTCAAATCCTCTCCGCAAACTCGCCGCCACCGCAGAGGATGAAAGTGCCGTCCGTCAGATGCAGCCAA
>CADBUA010000480.1 GCA_902797665.1 uncultured Lachnospiraceae bacterium
ATGCCGGCAGTCGAAGTGATCAGCATCGACGACCAGGGTTCGATCAAGGGATGATCCGTCTGATCTGACCATCTCCGCGCGCTCAGTTCGCGGAGACGGCGTCTCCAAAAGAAGGGCGGTTAAGGGAATCAAGGAAAGGTCCTGGGGTGCCCAACGCCCCGGACCTTTCTTTCTTTTTGGAGGAAGCCATTCAGTTTTAGCAAGTGCGGGGACCATACATGCCGTGTTTTATGCGATAAATGTTCCCATGTAAGTTCTATTCAAATGATGTTGTATCTGTTTGCAGCATTCAATCATGTCTTTTTAAGGGAGGAAACGCATGCAGGAGGAACCCTATGCAATTGAGATGCTGAACATCACCAAGCGGTTCCCAGGCATCATCGCCAACGACAACATCACCCTGCAGCTGCGGAAGGGAGAGATCCACGCGCTTCTGGGGGAAAACGGTGCCGGGAAAAGTACGCTGATGAGCGTCCTCTTCGGTCTCTACCAGCCCGAGGAGGGAATCATCCGGAAGGATGGAAAGGAAGTCAAGATCAACAACCCCAACGATGCCAATGCGCTGGGTATCGGAATGGTCCACCAGCACTTCAAACTGGTCCAGTGCTTCACCGTTCTCGACAACATCATCCTTGGAGTCGAAGATGTCAAAAATGGTTTTCTGCAGAAAAGTGCTGCCCGGAGGAAAGTCCAGGCCCTGTCTGAAAAGTACGGCCTTTTCGTCGATCCTGACGCAAAAATCTCCGACATCACGGTAGGCATGCAGCAGAGAACTGAGATTCTGAAGATGCTCTACCGGGACAATGAGATTCTGATCTTCGACGAGCCTACGGCGGTGCTGACCCCGCAGGAGATCGAGGAGCTCATGCAGATCATGCGGAACCTGAAGAACGAGGGCAAGTCCATCCTCTTCATCTCCCACAAGCTGAATGAGATCATGGAGATCGCGGACCGGGTATCCGTTCTCCGCAAGGGCAAATACATCGGCACGGTCAATGTGAAGGACACCACCGAACAGGAGATGAGCCGCATGATGGTCGGCCGTGATGTCCAGCTCCAGGTCCAGAAAGAGGACGCAAAGCCGGGGGATGTGGTGCTCGATGTGCAGGGCCTGACAGTGGCTTCAAAGGCCCACAAGAAGAATGCGGTCAACAATGTCTCCTTCCAGGTCAGGGCCGGTGAGATCGTCTGCATCGCGGGGATCGACGGAAACGGCCAGACAGAGCTGGTTTACGGTCTGTCCGGCCTGGAGAACCCCACCGCCGGGTCCATCAAGGTCTGCGGCACAGACATCACACACCTCCCGATCCGGCAGCGTTCGGATTATCTCGCCCACATCCCGGAAGACCGGCAGAAACATGGGCTGGTACTCGACTACTCCCTGGAGTACAACCTGGTTCTTCAGCGCTACTATGAGCCGGAATTCACCTCGAAAGCAGGTTTCCTGAAACGGAAAGAGATCCGCGCCTACGCGAACCGTCTGATCCAGGCCTACGATATCCGCTCCGGGCAGGGGCCGATCACCATCACAAGATCCATGTCCGGCGGCAATCAGCAGAAGGCCATCATCGCCCGTGAGCTGGACCTCAACCCGAAGTTCCTGATCGCCGTTCAGCCCACCAGAGGACTGGATGTCGGCGCCATCGAGCACATCCACTCTCAGCTTGTCGCTGCCCGGGACAAGGGCTGCGCAGTTCTTCTGGTATCTCTGGAACTGTCGGAGGTCATGACTGTCTCCGACCGGATTCTCGTCATGTACGAGGGGGAGATTGTCGGAGAGCTGAATCCAAATACGGCAACGACCGAGGAACTCGGCTTGTACATGGCGGGCGCCAGAAAAGACCGCTCGTCGAGTCTCGGAAAGGGGGCTTGAGTGATGAAAGAGAAAAAGAGCATCTTTGCCAATTCCTCATTCCAGACGGTCCTTTCATCGATCTTCTGTATCATCATCGGACTGTTCATCGGCTATCTGGTACTGCTTCTGATCAATCCGTCGCAGTCAGGCCGTTCGCTGATCACAATCATCCTGAATTTCTGGTCCCGCTCCTCGACACCTGCCCGCATCAAGGCACTGGGGAACACCCTGATCAAGGCTTCCCCGCTTCTGATGTGTTCGCTTTCTGTCTGCTTCTGCTACAAGGTTGGCCTCTTCAACATTGGGGCTGCCGGGCAGTATGAGGCAGGCGCCGGCCTGGCCCTCTATTCAGCCCTCGCCTGGAACATGCCCTGGTGGATGTGCCTGATTATGGGCGGCCTTGCAGGCGCACTTCTTGGCTGCATCTCCGGTGCCCTGAAGGCCTACCGGAATGTAAACGAGGTCATCTCCGGCATCATGCTGAACTGGATCACCCTCTACCTCGTCAACATGATCCTGACCGGGGTCAAGGATCCGGCGAGCCCCTATACCAAAAAGCTTGCCGCTTCCAACAGTTCCGCCCTGATTCCGAGCTCCGGGCTCGGGGATCTGTTCGCCAAAAACAGGTACATCACCATCGCGGTCCCGCTCGCGGTTGTCATCGCCATCCTGATCCAGGTCATCCTGAACAGAACCCGCTTCGGGTATGAGCTCAAAGCGACCGGTTTCAACAAAGAAGCGGCCCGCTACGCTGGCATGCGGGAGAAAAAGAATATCATCGTCACCCTGGCCATCGGCGGCGCGCTGGCGGGCATCGGGGCCGGCTTCCTTTTCCTGACCGGCTATCAGGAGTGGTCCACCACCCAGACGTCCGTCCCCAGCATGGGCTTCAACGGGATTGCGGCGACTTTCCTCGGCGGTCTCTCCCCGATCGGCTCCATCTTCTCGTCCCTCTTCATCCAGCAGATCACGGATGGCGGCGCTCTGATTGATAAGGCCATCTATCCTTCCCAGATCTCGGATCTGATCTCCGCGATCATTGTGTACCTCTGCGGTTTTGTTCTCTTCTTCCGTCACGTCATCAATACGAAAATCGTGGCCAAGAGACTTCCGCAGGTTAACGCCAACGCGGAGGAGGACGATGCGCCAGCGGAAACTCCTGGAAACGGAAAAGGAGGTGACAAGTAATGCTGCTTTTGGTCCAATATACGCTGATATTTGCTTCCGTCCTCTCCCTCGTTGCCCTGGGTGGCTGCTTCTCGGAACACTCAGGTGTGATCAACCTGGGTCTTGAGGGAATCATGGTCATGGGCGCACTCGGCGGCGCATTGGTGATGCAGGGGCTCTCGAATGCTCCGGTCATCCTCACCATCATTCTGGTGATTCTTGCCTCCGTCGCTGTCGGCATGCTTTACTCCTGCTTTCTGGCAGTTGCCAGCATCAATTTCAACGCGGATCAGACCCTGATCGGCACAGCCATGAACATGATGGCAACCGCCCTGGCGACCATCATTGCCAGAGCGTATAATACCTCCAAAAACCCGGACAATGTCTCCAACACCCTGCAGTACATCAAGCAAAAGAAGGCGTTCTTGATCTACATTGGCAAGTTTGAATTCAACTTCTTCATGGTGATCGCGCTGATCCTGCTTATCGTGGGCTACATCGTCCTCTACAAGACCCGCTTCGGACTCAGGCTCATGGCCTGCGGCGAGAATCCCCAGGCCGCGGACGCGGTTTCCATCAATGTCTACAAGATGAGATGGGCAGGGGTTCTGATCTCCGGTTTCCTCGGGGGCCTCGGCGGAATCGTCTATATCACCGCAGGCGTCTCGGAGTGGAAGTTTGAGGTTGGTGTGGCTGGCTTCGGTTTCCTGGCTCTGGCCGTCATGATCTTTGGGCAGTGGAAACCGCAGTACATCGCTCTGACTGCGCTGATGTTTGGGTTCTTCCGGGCCCTGTCGAATGTCTACTCCGGCATCCCCTTCCTGGCTGCCCTGCGCATCGACTCCAAGATCTACAACATGATGCCCTACATCATCTCTTTGATCGTGTTGGCCTTCACTTCACGGAATTCCGCCGCGCCGAAGGCAGAGGGCATTCCTTACGACAAGTCCAGCAGATAAGCGAATGGACATAAAAGGTCCGGTCCTGTCTGGAAGGATAAAAAGAATTTCAGGGACGCTCAAAAAGCAAAACAGCTATGCAGAAGAAGTCTGCATAGCTGTTTTTTTATCAAAAACGCACTG
>CADBUA010000481.1 GCA_902797665.1 uncultured Lachnospiraceae bacterium
AGGCCATCCTGGAGGCCTCAAAGTTCGTGACGAATGTCCAGCTCTTTGATGTATACGTAGGCGCGCAGATTCCGCCGAGCAAGAGAAGCATGGCCTTCACCCTGACCTTCCGGCCGGGGGACGAAGAACTGACCGATGAAAAGGTTGATGGCTATGTGAATAAGATCCTCAGGAAGCTGAAAAGCGCCCTGGACATTGACCTTCGGACCTGAGCGGGAGCGGGTATCTCTAAAGAGGGGAATAAATTCTGAAAAAAGAGTCAAATTTCACGTAAGTTTACGTTGACTTTGTTTGAACATGGTGCCATAATATCTACTGTCAAGACACAGAACAACAACCTGGGGTGTTCGACAGTTCCGTTTATTTTTGAACCTACATCGACGTGAACGGGTTTCCTATTATCGCTGTTTTGATGTCAAGCCCTCCCTCCTGGGGCGCAGGGTAGGCAGATGGGCAGCTGCGGTTACCCACCTGGCTTATTAGCTAGGAGTCAAAGGGCGGGGCATCGGCATTCTGGGCATTCGAATAGAGGGCATCCGATGGATGCCCTTTTTCGCTGTAAAGTCTGATGATAGAAAATGGGATAATACTGTGATAAGATAATGTCAAAATAATATATAGAGTGAAGATTAAAATAAATGTTGCATGAGAATATCAAAGATGTGAAATGTAAAACAGGACCAAGGCAGTATGCTGAGTGCCATACCTTGCGCATTGCATGATGTGTAATATAACATATATAATATTTTATACAAAAAAGATGTGAATTGCATAGGGTGTAGTGTATAGCATATTGTATAGTATATTGTATATCGCTAAAACATCAGACAGAAGAAAACATACTTGCACATGTTGAGATAGAGATACAGATAGAGATAAAGATAAAGATAAGGAAAGATGAAGACAAAGGACTTTTTCTATGACCTGCCCAAGGAGCTGATCGCGCAGGATCCGCTGGAGGACCGCGCATCTTCCCGCCTCCTGATCCTGAACAGAGAGAGCGGGGAGCTGGAGCACAGGAGCTTCCGGGATGTGGTGGACTATCTAAGGCCGGGCGACTGTCTGGTTCTGAACAACACAAAGGTGATTCCCGCCCGCCTCATCGGCGTCAAGGAGGATACCGGGGCGGCGGTGGAAGTGCTCCTTCTCTCCCGGGTGCAGGGGAGAGAGGGGGTCTGGGAGACCCTGGTCCGGCCTGGGAAGAAGCTGAAAGTGGGAAGCCGGGTGTCCTTCGGAGACGGGCTCCTGCGGGGGGAGATCATTGACATCGTTCAGGATGGGAACCGTTATGTCCATTTCAGCTATGACGGGGTCTTTGAGGAGATCCTGGATCAGCTGGGGCAGATGCCGCTCCCACCTTATATCACGCACGCGCTTCAGGATAAGAGCATGTACAACACGGTCTACGCGAAGTTTGACGGCTCCGCCGCGGCCCCGACAGCGGGCCTCCACTTTACGGAGGAGCTTCTGTCCAGGATCCGGGAGAAGGGCGTGAACATCGCGGAACTGACGCTGCACGTAGGGCTTGGGACCTTTCGCCCGGTCAAGGTGGAGGAGATCACGGAGCATCACATGCACAGCGAGCACTGCATGATCCGTGAGGAGACGGCTGCGCTCATCAATGAAACGCACCAGAAAGGCGGGAGGGTCATCGCGGTGGGCACGACTTCCTGCAGAACGCTGGAGTCGATGGCCGGGGAGGACGGGATGGTCCGCTCCGGGGAGATGGACACAAGCATCTTTATTTATCCCGGCTACCATTTTAAGGTGATGGATGCCTTAATCACGAACTTTCATCTGCCGGAGTCGACACTGGTGATGCTGGTCTCGGCTTTTGCCGGGCGGGAGAAGATTATGGAAGCCTATCAGGAAGCAATCCGGGAGAACTATCGTTTCTTTTCCTTCGGGGATGCGATGATGATTCTGTGAGAAAGCGCGCGGCCTCGTATCTGGAAAGGAGCCTGCGACTGGACAGCCAGCAGATTTCTATGCGCAAGCAGGAAGATTTGCCCTGCAGAGTCTTAGGCCGCAGTATATGAAGAGGATCTGTGGATTTTCCTGCGGCAAATCCACAGGCCTTCCAGTATGACTGAACAGTGACTATATGCACAAAAGGCAAATGCGCAAATTTTACTGTATTTTCGGTGGAAATTGACCGTCCGGTGTGCATTGTGCTATGATATCGAAAGTTCCTGCCGGGCGGCAGGAGTGCTTTGCGTGCTTTGTGAGATTCCGGCTCAGCCGGAGTTTTGATGACGCTGCGCAGGATGGATGGAGGATGAGATCGATGGCAGTAAAAATTTTGAGCAACCTTGCCGTCAGTATTTTCTGCAGGAACGTGCAGATGCTGATTTCCGCCGGGATTGACTCGGAGGAAGCTGTGGGCCTTCTCGGCGATGACGCTGCACAGAATGATTTCCAGGATGCCGCAAGAGATATCCAGAAGCGGATGCTGACCGGCACACCGGTTCTCTCCGAGGCGATGAGAGAGAGCGGCTACTTTCCACAGCATGCCTGTTCGATGCTGGCGGCGGGTGAGAAGACCGGGAAGAGTGAGTCCGTCCTGGGAAGTCTGGCGGATTACTATGAGAATCGGGACCGGCTGTCCCGGAAGCTTCGGAGCGCAGTCATCTACCCGCTGGTGCTCCTGATGCTGACGGCCGCGATCCTGGTCCTGCTTCTGGCACGCGTCCTTCCTGTCTTCACCGGCGTCTACCGATCTCTGGCGGGAGGTCTTACGACCAGCGCCTATATCTACCTCCGGATCGCCTATGTGGTAGGCGGTATAGCACTTGTCGCCGCCATCATCGTGATACTGCTCCTTCTGGCGGCTTTCGGCGCGGCCAGAAATCCCAAGGCCCGGGAAGATATGGTTGGTCTTCTGGTAAAGTTTCCGCCGGCGAGGAACGCCATCGAGAAGCTTTCCCTGTCGAGCTTCACCTCAGTGCTGCATCTTTTTGTGGCCAGCGGCGCAGATGTCGACACCTCCATCAGCGCTGCGGAGGAGCTGGTGACCGATCCCGGCATGCGCAAGAGAGTTGAGGCAGTCCGGACCCATATGAAAGAGGACAATGTCGGCCTGTCCACAGCTATCTATGACAAGGGGCTCTTTGAGCCGCTGTACGCGCGTCTCTTTATCTCGGCGGTCCGGAGCGGACAGACCGAGCGGATGCTGGGCAAGCTGGCAAATGATTTCGGTCTCGAGGCAGATGAGGCTGTGGACAGTCTGATCGATTCCATTGAGCCGATCATTTCCGCCTTCCTGACTCTGGCGGTTGGTATTGTGCTTTTGTCAACGATGATCCCGCTCATCGGTATTCTCGGAGCGGTCTGACGAATCCGGGAGGGAGGAGGATCTTCCATGAGAGATGTGATCTATCATGACCGGCCGAGAAAGACGCCGATGGAAAAGGCGATCCGTTTCACAGCCATCGGAACGGCGCTGAGTGTCCTGACAGCCGCTCTTTCGATTCTGTTTGTCAACGTCGACCGGAGCACCAGAGAGCAGGCGCGGACCTCGCTCCACCAGAACGTGGTGCAGGCGATGGTGCAGTGCTACGCGATCGAGGGGAACTGCCCGGCTGATATCGGATATCTGGAGGCCAACTACGGGGTTCGATATGACGGCGGCAAGTTCCGGGTAACCCTGGACAGGCAGAAAGACGGTATGCTGCCTGTGGTGACTGTTTCCTGGAAGTGATGCATTTGGGAGGAGAAAACATGTCGAATGGCGCCGAAAAGAAGAGAGATCCCTCTGATCTCTCCTCGTTTTTTGCAGTCGCGCTGTTTACGATTATGCTTGTGGCGATCATGATTCTGTCCGCCTTCAGCGGTACGCTGTTTGAGCATATCAACATCAACCGCCTGGAGAACATCAATGACCGCGCGGCTCTGTCCTACATCGCAGCGCATGTCACCGCCGTCGACGACATCGGCGGCGTCAGCCTGGACAAAGACAAGAAGACAGGCGGGGATATCCTGGTCCTGTCCGGCAGCAATGGCAGGAATACGCTCCTCTATCTGGAGGACGGATACCTGATGGAGTTCAACCGGGATGGAAAGGGCGCCGAGAAGGTGGCCGCAATCAGTAAATTTGAGGTTTCCATCGAGAATTCCATCGTAACGGTGACGACGGACCAGGGGACCAGGCTCATCTACCTTCACGCGGGGGAGGCGGTCACATGAAAGGAAGCAAGACGAGGGCTTTTTACATCGAGACGATGCTTCTGACCTTTCTGCTGCTCCTGACGCTGACCATCCTGGTTCGGGTCTACGGCGCGGCCGGGGAGCGGAGTCTTCTGGCGAGACGCAAGACCAAGGCGGCTTTGATCGTCCAAAACGTTGTCAGCATGTTTGAGGCAGGTTCCGGCGATATCGGGGAGGCCCAGGAGACGATCCGGAAGATTGCGGCGAAGTCCCGCCGGTCGGAGATTCCCTCGATGCAGGCGACCATGCACTTTTCAGAGCAGGGAATTCTCGATCAGGCTGGTGAATACCGGGTGCAGTTTGTCATCTCCGGGGAGCATCGGAACACCGGGGTCATGATCACAGGCACCTGTTTCGTCTACTATGGGGAAGAGACGATGGACCTGGCCTCCATCGACACGGCAAAGTTCGTTCCATACGAGACGGTGCCGGAGGAGGAGATTTTTGTGGATGGGGATGATTCTTTCTCTGAGAGCTACGAGCTGGAGACAGAGACGGAGGAAGACTACAGCAGGGATGACATCCTGAATCAGAATCAGGGTGAGGAGGCTCAGGGATGAACAAGACCAAAAAGATCAGACAGCCGATCCGGTCCGGTACCCTGACGATCGTGATCGCCTGTGTGATGATTCTGCTCTCTGTTCTGTCGATGCTGTCTCTGACGACAGCGGAGGCGGATCTGGCACTTGCCGAGCGGCAGGTTGTCTTTGCCCAGCAGAGTGCCCAGGGGGAGCGCGCCGGTCAGGAATGGCTGGCTGAGATGGATGACTATCTCAGGGGGGCTGGTGTTCTGCCCGAGGAGACGACGGAGGATGGGGATACTTACTCCGCCCGGATCAACATCGCGGATGGTTTTTTCCTCGATGTTTCAGCCGAGCGGAACAACGGGCATCTCATGATTAGCAAGTGGGAGCTGTCGGTTGACCAGTCTTCCTTCAGCAGCCTCCCGGAGGACGTGGAGCCTCTGACAGAGTCCGCCGGCGGCGGATATGATATCCTTCCGGAGACATCCTCCCCGGTGGGAGCCGGTGTGAGCTGAAGCCTCTGAGACTGCATGAACGCTGTTTCAGGCTTTCATTTTCATCGGGCCGCACGGCAGAACTGGGTGCTTCAGACCTTGGGCACCGATCCGGCTGCGTTCTCTGCAGCCTTTGAAACTGATGGTGTTTGAAAGGGAAGCAGCCGGAAGGGGAAATTCTCCTTTCCGGCTGAGCCCATGCGGGGAGGAAAATTTTGATAAACCTCAACGATATACTCACAGAAGCGCTTCGGACGGAAGCCTCAGACGTCTTTATCATCCCGGGGCTTCCGCTGACCTACAAAGTCTATGGCACCCAGGCCCGGGAAGGGCAGATCATGCTTCCGGAAAACACGGAAGCTCTGGTCAGGGAAATCTACCAGCACAGCAAGCGCCATATGACGGTCATGGAGAATGAGATGCTGGATGATGACTTCTCCTTCTCTGATCACAAGCTCGGGAGATTCCGCGCGAATGTCTTTCATCAGAGAGGCTCTCTGGCTGTAGTGCTGCGTGTCATCCACTTCGGACTCCCCGATCCGGAAAAGCTTGGGCTTCCTCAGGAGGTCATGAATGCCTGTGGAAACAGGGCTGGCCTGATTCTGGTCACAGGACCTACAGGGTCCGGAAAGTCCACCACTCTGGCCTGCATGATCGACAGGATCAATAAGACCCGGGAGGGGCATATCATCACGATGGAGGACCCGATTGAGTTTATTCACCGGCATGGGAAGTGTGTAGTCACCCAGCGGGAGGTGGGGATCGACGTCCCGAACTACATCAGTGCCCTTCGAAGTGCCCTTCGGCAGAGCCCGGATGTCATCCTCCTTGGCGAGATGCGTGACAAGGAGACGATCGAGGTGGCAATGACAGCCGCAGAGACAGGGATTCTTCTCTTCTCGACATTGCATACCCAGGGCGCCGCCAACGCTGTGGACCGTATCATTGATATCTATCCGGCAGGGCAGCAGAACCAGATTCGACTGCAGCTGGCGATGATGCTCAGGTGTGTCATCTCTCAGCAGCTGGTTCCTCTGAAGGAGGGAGGAGTGGCCGGTGTCTTTGAGGTCATGAACGCGACGCCTGCCATCCGCAGCCTGATCCGCGAAGCCAAGACCCATCAGATCGATGCCTCGATCCGGAGCGGCAAGGCAGAAGGAATGATCTCTATGGATGAATCCATCTTTCGTCTCTACCAGAAGGGAAAGATCACCAAGGAGACTGCCCTTCAGTTCTGCATCAACGCGGAGGGGATGGAGCGGAAGATCAATGTTACGGCAGGGTTCTGACCGGAGAAAGGAGTGCCGATGCGTC
>CADBUA010000482.1 GCA_902797665.1 uncultured Lachnospiraceae bacterium
AAAATTTTTGTACCTGCCCTGTCGCAGGCTCCTACGCCCGCATTGAAAGTGCGCCAGGCCTCTGCTTTTGGACTGTATGACCTCGCTTGGCAAACAGCGGGCAAAGCGGACTGGGCAGATACAGATTTATGAACAGACGGCCCCTGCGTTTCCCTTGTTTTCTCTTCGTGGGAACGAATGCTTTTCGGGGATCTGCGTCTGTGCTCTGGTGGAGAAAACAATTGCCTTTCCCGCGCCCGGTGATCTGGGCGGGCATAGGCAGAATCATCCAGCGCTTTTATCGGAAGTTTTCAGGGGATTTCGGGCTCTTCCCAGGTTTTTTTCCCTATGTTATAATGATTTTTAATGATGGATGACTGTAGTCCAAAATGACTTTTACGGATTCTTCCGTACTTCATGCTTTTATCAGGGCGTTTCTATTCGCGGCCAGGAAAATCTGCCTGAGATCGCCCCGGGCCGCGGAATATGGAGGCACGAAAGGTTCGCCCCGGGCAGATCTTAAGAGCCTTCGGAATAACAGCTTTCGCCCTCTCCCTCTGAGGAGGCTCATAGATCGAGCGAAGCTGCCTGGCTGGAGTTGTGGATCGGTTCATCCATTACAATGCTGATATGCGGGTTTCTGAGCAGTGCGGGAGGGTTTTCCTGCTGCTGAGCGGTATATACGCGTGGCCAGGAGGATCTGCCTGCGGCAAATCCTAAGATCCTCCAGTTTAGAGGGGAGTGTCATGACAAGTAAACAGAGAGCTTACCTGAAGAGCCTGGCCTCGAAGGAGGACACGATTCTTCAGATCGGGAAGGAAGGGCTGACGCCAGAGAACACGGGTGCCATCGACGAAGCCCTTGCGGCCAGGGAATTGATCAAGGTTGGAATTCTCCAGAACTATTTTGGGGATCTCCAGGAACTGGCGGGGACAGCCGCGGAACGCACCAGGTCTCAGCTGGTCCAGGTGATTGGCAGGAAGTTTGTTCTCTATAGGCCTGGAAAGGACGAGAAGAAGAAGATCAAGCTGCCGTAAAGGCCTGGAGTCTCCAAGTGGGATCTCAGTCTTCCTGGATTCAGCTGCCGATCCCCGTGAGGGTGAGGATCTGCGCAAAATGGCGCGATCTGGCAGATGCCCTTCATGCACAGGGTTTTAGAGCTGCTTTCGGGTATAGAGAGCGGAGGAAGCATGGAGCATGGATAGAAGAAAAGTCGGAATCATGGGCGGGACATTTGACCCGATCCATATCGGTCACCTGATTCTGGGGGAGAGCGCCTATGAGCAGTTCGGACTGGAGAAGGTTCTATTTATGCCTTCCGGCAATCCCCCCCATAAAAGGGAGCGCCACGGCGCCTCCAATGAGGAGCGGATTGAGATGGTGAAGCGCGCGATCGCGCCGAATCACCATTTCGAGCTGTCTCTGGCGGAGATGCATGAGGAGGGATACACTTACACCAGACTTACCCTCCGCGCGCTCCGGGCGGAGCATCCAGATACGGACTACTACTTTATCATGGGGGCAGACTCGATCCTTAGCTTCGACTCCTGGAACGGGCCTCAGGAGATTGCGGATCAGTGTATTCTTGTGGCCGCTGTCAGGGACCTGTCCTCAGGGGAGTTCAATGAGGCGATTGAGCATGTCCGGGAGAAGTATCACGCGGACATCCGCAGGCTCGGGAGCCCCAATCTGGATATCTCCTCCCACACAATCCGTTCCTATGTGGAGGAGGGCAGGAGCATCTGGTATTACGTGCCGGACCAGGTCCGAAGCTACATCCTCGAGCGCGGAATCTACCGGCGGGCGCTTGACGGATGAAGAGAGACGGAAGGGCTGAGGCGCTCCTTCGGTGTACAGAACACAGAGCGCAATAGATATAAAAACGCCTATAAAGCATATAAAGCATATAAAGCGCACAAAACATACATCACATACAGATCTACAGAAACAGAGACCGGCTCCGCCGATCTTTCCATCAGCTTTTGTCTTCATTGAGCCTTCAGGCTGATGATGGAAAGCACTTTGATAAGGCAGGATTCTATGAGCATTAACATCATAAAGATGGAGAAAAAGCTGAAAAAGGAGCTGGACGAGGAGCGTTATCAGCATACTTTGGGCGTCATGTTTACAGCCGCCTCCCTGGCGATGTGCTATGGAGCAGATATAGAGCGGGCACAGGCTGCAGGGCTTCTCCACGACTGCGCCAAGTGTATTCCGAACGATAAGAAAATCAAGATGTGCGAGCAGTACGGCATTGAGATCAATAAGACCGAGCGCAGGGTGCCTTCGCTTCTCCACTCCAAGCTTGGGGCCTATCTGGCGAAAAGCAGGTATGGCATTGATGACCCGGAGGTTCTGAGCGCGATTCAGTACCATACGACAGGAAAGCCCAACATGACTGTTCTGGAGAAGATCATCTTCATCGCGGACTACATTGAGCCGATGCGCTTCAAGGCCAAAAACCTGGCAGCGATCCGAAAGATGGCCTTTCACGACCTCAATCAGACGGTGTGCATGATTCTGGAGGATACCCTCCACTATCTGGACGAAGGCCAGGGGGAGGTTGATGAGATGAGCCGGAGCGCTTTCCGCTATTACTATAATCTCTTTCATGACACGGAGGACGACGGATCTTCTCTCACCCGTTGAGACGGGAGGGGGATTGTCAGCGGACCTTTATGGATGAAAGATACGAAAGCCGGCGCTGAAAAAAGCCCGCAAAGAAGGCTTTGCAGGAAGGCAGAAGACGATGATAGTCTGAAATGATGAAGTCTTCGTAACTGTCCAGGGCGCTCTGGCCGCTTGCCGCCGAGCGAGGTTATACAGCTTTATAGCAAAAGGCCGGGCGCACATTGAACGCGACGACAGGAGCCTGCGCCCGGCCTCGTACCTGGACAGATACCAGTCTTCGAATTCAGGAGCCTCCGGAATGATCCCATTTGCTTTTATTCCCAGGGGTTGAGATCTGCCAGGCTCTGCCTTCCATCGGGAGGCAGGCTGGAGACAGCTTTTGCAGCTGGGAGCCGCATCTCGCATTTCAAATGATAAAATCAATATTATAGTTTTTAACAAATTCAAGATTCACCAGGCTTTACGAAATGTCACACGAACGCAGAACGAAAGGAGAAAAGTATGGCAGATCCCGCGTCCAGAAAGATGGCAAGCCTTGCTTACCGCGCCCTCGAGGCAAAGAAAGCGGAAAACATCACGGTGATTGACATCGCAGATGTGAGTGTGGTGGCGGACTATTTCATCATCGCGTCCGGCAGAAACCATGTTCAGGTGCAGACGATGGCAGATAGTGTCAATGAAACGCTGGGCAAAGCCGGGTACGTGCCCAAGGATACCGAAGGTTACAGTACCGCGCATTGGATTCTTTTGGACTACGGCGACCTGGTCGTTCACGTATTCGACGAGGAGAACCGTCTCTTTTATGATCTGGAGCGCATCTGGAGGGACGGCAAGTCAGCTACGATTGAAGACCTGGAGAGCGAGGCATAAGAATGCCCCATTTCTCCTGAGAAAGGAGTAGGGAATGTCGGTAGATAACGGTTTGCTGATTCATCAGCTGCGGGCGCGGGAGGCTGTGTTTGTCGCGTTTCACGGGATGACGCATATGCCTTACGTGATCTGCGATCCGGAAACCTTCAATGATGAGGTTTGGGCTTTCGCAACGGAGGCGCTTCTGAAAGAATTCAAGGAAAAAATCACGGAGAGGCAGATTCCGATTGCAGGCTTCAGGCTGGAAATGAAGGCAGCCAAGGGATTCTATCTGACACTCTACTCAATGGGGGTCAACGAGTTCGTCTTCGTGGACGAAAACGCGACGACAAAGATCGCGCTCAGCGATCTGGAGAAGCAGCCGGATACCAGCGCCATTCCGCTGCCCAGGCGGCCGCTTCTGAATCCGACCCTGAAGCTGTCCGCTATTTACTATGTTCAGGAGATCCTCCGCAAGGTTCCGAATGAGGAGAAGAAGACACTTCCTCAGCTTTCTGATGAGCTCTATGCCAATGTTGCCAGATCCAGGTTTCTTTTGGCCTACCAGATGCCCAATGACCGGGTTCCGCTTACGGAGCACCTGAAAAAGAAAGACCTCAAGCTGTATGTAACCCCATTGAAAGATGGGAGGGTCACTGTGCCGATCTTCTCGGATGTCTATGAATTAAACAAGTTTCAGCGGGGGAAGCAGAAAGTC
>CADBUA010000483.1 GCA_902797665.1 uncultured Lachnospiraceae bacterium
CCACGGGACCCGAAAGCATCAGAACCTCCCGGGATTCTTTCAGGAGATATG
Source organism: uncultured Lachnospiraceae bacterium (assembly GCA_902797665.1). GTDB lineage: Bacteria > Bacillota > Clostridia > Lachnospirales > Lachnospiraceae > Porcincola. The sequence continues at coordinate 52 of CADBUA010000483.1, forward strand.
GTCGCTGTGCCTTTTCGAAAATGAAGAGGCGCACGGCTCCTGGCCTATGCCTCTGCTTTTCATCCGTCATGCTGCGTCTTTCCGCTTCCTTCGTTTTCGTCACTTCAATTGTTCATGCTTACATGAAAACGTTATGGGATGCAAAGGATTTGAAGAACGGGGACTTTGGCATGGACTTTTTCAGGCGTATTCTTTGTGGTACTATTAACATAGTCTGTCAATTTGGCACTCGAATATAAGCGTGCAGGGAATTGTTTAATGAATAAAAAGATCGAGTACAATGGAACCGTTTATCCATCGGTGAAAGCCTTCGCTGAAGATCTGGAGATGTCCTACCAGACTACGGCAGCCTTGCTCCGCAAGGGCTATACGCCGGAGAGCGTCGCGACGATGCTTTCTGAAAAGCTGAAGAGGGAGCGGTCAGCTTCCCGTCAGCAGGCTTCTCGTCAGGCGGAGGAGCAGAGAGACGCCAAAGGCGGGAAAGCAGCCAGTAATGCCGGGAAGGCTGCTGAGATGAAGAAAGAGGAGGCTCAGAAAGTCCAGGCCGCCAAGGACAGGCCTCAGACTGCCGCGGCTCAGACAAGACAGCATCAGGTTAGCTACCGGGGCAGATCCTATCCCTCTCTTCATGCTTTCTGTGTGCAGAATAAGCTCGACGAGAAGGAAGTTGAACGCCTGGTTCGCCTGGGGGCTCCCTTGGAGGAGATTGCCTCTTTGGACGTGGACGATACACGGAAGGAGAATGGAGTCTATCAGATTGCCCGTATGTCTCCGGGTCTCCGCAACACGTTTACCCTGAACCCCTATTGTGTGCTGGGTATTTCGGCCGGCAGCGGCCGAAAGGAAGCTCTCGATGTCAGGGACAAGCTGGAGAAGCTTTCACGCATCGGAGCGGAGTCTGCCTACAAGAGTCCCTTTGACATGGATGGGGTGGAACGCCCCTACCGGAAGCTCGGAAACATCCAGGCCATGCTCCGGGGGCTGGACAACGAGGCGTTCCGCTATCTCTGGTTCCTGGAGAGTGGTCCTGCAAAAACCTGGCAGAGCGCTGACCCGGTGGTCACTTCGATGACCATGATGGGGGATCCGGGCCTCTTTGATCAGATCCTTTCTGAGTATTATGCTGTCCTGATCACGGATCCGGACATCTTTGATCAGAAAAAGTGGAAGTCTCTCCTGGAAAAGCTCTTTATCTTTTTTGACACCGAGGACCGGATCCAGGTCCAGGCGCTGGGAGAGCGGGTGCTTCCCGGAGGGGGCAAGAGTGATGTGGAAATCTCCCGGAATGTCCACAAAGCCCTGGCCGGTCCCATCCTGGACATCCTGGACAACGCGGATGGAAAACAGCTTCTCAGGTTCTATAAACTCACCTCCAGTGTCTCAGAGAACTTTGGCTTTTTCGACCTGGAGGAGATGAAGGAGCATGCGGACAAAGCGGCTGCTGAATGGTCGAAGCAGAGGTTCCAGGAGCTCGGCAACCTCGTTGATGAGCTTCTGAAAGAGTACGAAGCCTGGGAAGCGGATGAGGAGGACGTCCGGGAGGTACAGATGACCGCAGAGCGGGTCACTGGCCTCTATTTCAATACCGCGGAGGAGCTCTCCCATTACATGGACCCCGTCGCTGGGGAGAACATGATGCGGCTTGTCAAGGTGGCTGTCCGCTCCGCCGCGGCCTACCTGTTCAACACCGGGGAGCATTCCCGGGAGGCGGCCCGGTATTTCTCGATGGTCTACGCCTACTGCACGCGGTCTGAGAAACAGGAGATTCACAGAGTCTGCGAGGAATCCATGCTCAGCATTCCCGACAGTGCCTATGCGGTTTATGAGCTGGTGGACAAGGCTATTTCGGCTGAAAATTCCGGAAAGATGCAGGAAGCTTACCGCTGGTATCGTAAGGCGGCACTCCGGGGGGATGAGCGGAGTCAGCTCAAGATCGCGTTGATGCTCTCTTCGGGGAAAGTAAAAGCCCAGAAAGGGGAGGATGCCTTTACCTGGTATGAGAGGGCAGCACTGAACGGGAATGAGGAGATGTGTATCGCTGTCTCCGAGACCTACGAGAACGGGGTATATTGTCGGAAGAAGGACCCGGCCAAGGCCATGGAGTTTGCCATTCGGGCCTTTTTGGCCAATCCCTCGCAGCGAAACATCGAGCGGCTCGACAAGAAGTACCCATCATGGAGAAAAGGCAGCAATCCCCTCTTCCGCTTCCGGGACGGCCAGGTGGAGGAGGAGCGCCTGATCAAGTACGCGGAAACCGGGATCCCGTCCGCGGTCTTTTGCTATGGAAAGAGCCTCATTACCAAGTCGGATGAGGTGAAAAAGCTCATGCGCGGCAAGAAAGAGGACTACCAGTACGACCGGAAGAAGAAGGCGGCTTTTGAGGAAGGGGAGGCTGCGGAGCGGACCGGAAGAAGACTGATCCTTCGCGCGGCAGCGGATGGAGAATCTCAGGCGATAGACTTTATGCGGGAGCGCTATGAACTGGATATCCAGCCGACGGACGGCGCTGAAATGATCGAGCGGGCGGAGATCTGCGAGGAGAACTCAGACGAGGGCATCCAGGACGATCTTCAGTTCTACTGGTACAGACTGGCAGTCAAGGCAAAGGAAAAGCAGGCCTACTATGGACTGGCTTCGTGCTATGACAACGGCATCGGCACCGAGGAGGACGCGGAGAAGGCCTTCAGCTATTATCAGAAGGCGCTGGAAAACGGTGATGAGAGGGCGCGGCTTTCTTTGGCCGGCAGCCTCATGATTGGTCGGGGCACAGCGCGGGATTTGACGAAGGCCAAGGAGTACCTGACAGAGGCGTCCCAGTCGCAGAACATGGCGATTGCAGAGATGGCCAGAAGTCTCCTGGATGAGCGCTTTGGGAGCCGGAGCGGCGGGAACCTTTACTACGATGATTTCTCGGAGTTTTCGCTTTGTGAGAAGAAGGGGATCGAGGTTTCCTTCCTGGGGATTGAGTCTGAGGAGAACAAGTTCCGGATGAAGCTTCAGGTGAAGAACAGCGGTCAGCAGAAGCAGAGCGTCTGGATTCGGAACCTGGCCCTGGACGGAAAGACGATACTGACGGCCCAGATGCTGGGACAGTTCGCGGCGGCCAGGACAGGCGCTTGTGAGGTGATTGTCAGCCGGAGTCTCCCGGGAAAGAAATTTACCCTGGAGCTCTCCCTGGAGGTCCGCCGGAGCAAGAAGGACGTGACCCAACTAGGCAGGGTTGGCTTCTCTGTGGACGTTGGGCAGCTGCCTCCAGATGTAAAGCTTTTGTGACAGGCAGTTATACCCGCGAGCTGAATCATATGCCAGACTAAGGGACAGGCAGGATCAGGCCGGTGATGGGATCGATCTCCGGAAGCATCAGATCCTGCCGGAACGCTCTCTGAGCCAGGCCGATGGATCATGATACAGGCATCTTAGTAAATGCTATCGTGATAATAAAGACGTCAAG
>CADBUA010000484.1 GCA_902797665.1 uncultured Lachnospiraceae bacterium
ATTCATGTATGCTTCCGTTCCCGGACAGATTCAAAGCTGAAGGTCTCCAGGAACTGCCTGGCCCGCTCAGTCTTCGGGTGGTGGAAGAACTCCTCCGGCGGTGCTTCTTCGACGATTTTTGCCCCGTCCAGAAAAAGCACCCGGTCTGCGATGGCCTCGGCAAAGCGCATCTCATGCGTCACGATCACCATGGTCCTTCCCTGCCTGGCCAAATCCAGAATCACGTCCAGCACCTCCCGGACCATCTCCGGGTCCAGCGCTGCTGTGACTTCGTCAAAGAGGAGAATCTCCGGGTGCATGGCCAAGGCCCGCACAATCGCCACCCTCTGCTTCTGCCCTCCTGAGAGCTCTCTCGGATAGCTCCCCTGCTTCTCCGAGAGTCCAACCCGTGAGAGGAGCTCCAGCGCTTCGCGCTCAGCCTCCTTCTTTTTAGTCCCTGCCACTTTTACCGGAGCCAGGGTGATATTGTCCCGGACTGTGAGATGCGGAAAGAGATCATAGCTCTGGAAGACCATGCCGATCCTCCGCCTGAGAGCAGGGAGATCTTTCTGTCCATGGGAGATCAGATCGCCCCCCAGGAGGATTTCCCCTCCGTCTGTATTCTCAAGGGCATTCAGGCAGCGAAGAAGCGTACTTTTCCCGCTTCCACTCGGACCTACAAGCACCAGCACTTCTCCCTGATCTACAGAAAAGCTGAGATCGTCCAGGACAAGAGTCTCCCCGAATCGTTTGGTCAGGTGCCGTACCGAAAGCAGTCTCTGTTTCTCTTCCACTCAGAAATTACCCCCACTTCTTTTCCAGATAGCCCGCGAGACAGGAAATCGGCCAGCAGACCAGGAAATAGAGCCAGAACACCGTCAGGTATACCCCGAATGCGGCATTCGGGCTGCTCATACGGTTCGCCTCAATGATCTGCTGTGCCACCTTCAGCACTTCCACAACCCCGATCATCAGGACCAGACTTGTCGTCTTGATCATCCTGGTCACCAGGTTGATCGACAGGGGAATCAGCCGCCGCACCGTCTGCGGGACCACGATATAACGGGTTACCTGCATCGGTGTCATGCCCAAAGCCTGGCCGCTCTCGACCTGATGCTTTGGGATGGAAATCAGAGCCCCGCGGACCAGATCTCCCATCTCCGCTGTTCCCCAGAGCGAAAACACAATCACCGCCGCCAGCTCCCCCGGAATGTTCCAGCCAAATGACCTCGTTGTTCCGAAGAACATGAGAAAGAGCAGAACCAGCTGCGGCATAATCCGGATAAAGTCGAGATACACCCGGAGGACCGCCCGGAGGATCCGGCTTTTCCGGGTCATCAGAATCCCCATCAAAAGCCCTGCCGGGATGGAGATCAGGACCGCGATCAGACTGATCCGGGCGGAGACCCAGAGGCCTGAAAGAAGCCGGATCATGTTTCTGCCCTTCAGAAGAACTTCAAGTCCCAAATCCGGCAACTCTCAGCCTCCTCTCCAGAACGCTTCCGAGAATGGAGATCGGAAGCAGAATAATCAGATAGAACGCCACCAGCATAGACAGGCTCTCCGTCGTCTTATAATAAAGACCGATCAGATCCTTGGCAGTGAACATGAGATCCATCAGGCTCACTGCACTGAACACAGAGGTCTCCTTCAGAAGAAAGATCACGTTGGCCATGAATGCCGGCATGCTGATGGCTGCCGCCTGAGGCAGAATGACATAGCGCATGGCCTGCATTCTGGTCATTCCCAGACTGTAAGCGCTCTCCTCCTGGATCCTGTCAATGGATTCCAGGGCACTGCGGAAAGCCTCCGCCATGTAGCTGCCGCCGAGAAAAGCCAGACCAGCCACCCCGCAGATCTCCGGATTGGTCCGGATTCCGGCCTTGGGCAGTCCGTAGTAGAGAAAAAAGAGCTGTACCAGAAGCGGTGTATTGCGGGAAATCTCGATATAGAAACGGGCGATGCCCGATAAAACTTTCAGCTGATAATAGCGTGCCCAGGCACAGACAAGTCCGATAAGCAGCGCCAGGAGAATGCCCAGAACTCCAAGCCTCACCGTCAATAGCGCCGCTTCCTGGTAAAGAGGAAGATAGGTCCTGATAAACTCCCAGTTCACGGCTCTCCTCCTTCCGCTGCCGGAGCTGTGACAGACCCGGAATCTCTTCTTTTCCCGGGGGACAGGCCCCCGGGAAAAAGATAATAGAAGAAGAAGCACAGGTCTCAATCTTCGAATCAGCAGATCCCTTTCATCATATAGAGCAGATCTCAG
>CADBUA010000485.1 GCA_902797665.1 uncultured Lachnospiraceae bacterium
AAATTCGTGAAATCTGTGAGATCCGTCTCTCCTCTGTTTCGGCATATCATATCACACCCAGGGCATAAAGAAAGATGGCACTGACATCAGCGCTCAGATCAGATCTCAGCTCTCTCAGATTCCCCATTTTCCTGACTCTTTCAGCTGCTCCAGAGGCAAAGGCTTACTGAAGTAATAGCCCTGAGCACGCTGGCATCCGATGCTTCGAAGGAAGTCGAACTGTTCTTTCGTCTCCACGCCCTCGCAGAGCGTCACCATCCCCAGCTGCTTACCGAGGTCCACCATGTTCCGCAGAATCGGCTTGCTCTTTTCGTTCATGTCAAAGTTCCGAAGGAAGCTCATGTCGATCTTCATCACATCGAAGGCAAAATCCTTGAGTGTATTCAGGGAGGAATAGCCGCTCCCGAAATCATCCAGCCAGCTCTGGAAACCTTTCTCCCTGAGCGCATTCATGTTTTTCTGAAGGAATCTCAGGTTCCCGGAAAGCGCGCTCTCTGTGATTTCCACATCCAGGAGCTGAGGAGAAATCTGATATTGCTCGAGCTGTGCCTCCAGAAAAGCCGGCACATCAAAAAGTTCAAAATCAAGCCTGGAGAAGTTGATCGAGCAGGGCACCACCGGAAGGCCCACATCCAGGTTCTTCCTGAGATCCTGGCACACCTGCTTTACAATACACTGGTCCAGTTTGTCGATGGCCCGGTATTCCTCCAGGGTTCCGATAAAGGCGGCAGGCGAAAGGAGTCCGCGCACAGGATCATCCCAGCGCGCCAGCACCTCAACCCCCATAAGCTCCCCCGGATGCTCCCCGGCACAGTTCACCACCGGCTGATAGTAAACCCGGATATAGCCTTTCTCGATCGCGAGGTCAATGTTGTTGATGACATACTGAATGAGCTCATGCCGGCTGGCAAGCTGCTCGTCATACTCGCACAGCCAGCGGTCGTTCTTCTGTTTGATGCTGCTGCAGGCAATCCTGGCGCGATCCGAAGCCACGCTCAGGCTCTCCCCGTTCCGGATGCAGAAGAATCCAGTCTTCAGATCCAGGTGGACCTCGCTGGTCATCATCCGCGTCTGCTCCCTGAGCTTCCAGATGATCTCCTCCAGCTTCCCGCTGTTCAGAAGGGCCACAAAGTGATCATCCGAGATCCGCGCGGCAAGGCCTTTGGGGAGATTTTCCATGAACAGGGCCGCGATCTTGCAGAGGAATTCATCCCCCATCCTGTGTCCGAACTTCCCGTTATAGGATTTGAAGTTCTCAAGATCCAGAAAGGCGACAGCCGGCGGGTGATCCGGATCGTCCCACTCTGCCAGGGCCTCCTGGGCATTCCTGTAAAAGCTCCTCATGTTCGGGATTCCCGTCAGCATGTCCTCATCAGAGAGCTTTTCCAGCCCCTCCGACTTCTCCCCCTCCGAGATCTTCTGGAAGTAGGCACTGAGCGTTATGATGAAGGAGGAGATCCACATCATAAAGAGGTTTACCTGGTCCGCGTACTGCACCGGGGAGGCATGATTTGCGATGAGGTAAAAGCCCCCGTAAGCTGCAACGGTGTAGAAAAAAGCCTCCAAAGGCTGCCAGGTCAGAATGCAGAACACAAACACCGCCATGGTAATAAAACTCAGGATCTGCTGCCCCTTCACGAAGGAGGTATAGCCGAAGTGGATCCCGAAGACGATGCTGACCAGAGAGAACAGGCGGATGATCACGCCCGCCGTAAAGCGGTTCCCTTTCTTTCTCTTCAGGTAGCGGCTGGCAAAGACCAGTGTCAGCACAGAGACTGCGATCAGCGCAACATACCAGCCGAAGTGCGATATGAGCCACTCCATATCCTCCGTCTCCGGCGTGGACATCACGTATTGCGTCACGCTGTAAATCATCCACAGCTCCAGGGCAATACAGACGATTGCCATATAGATTGCGGATTTCATGTTGCTGCGTGAAAAGAAATCCTGAACGTACACGCTTTTTTTACTCACACCCAGCATTCGCTTCAGTTTTTCCAACATCCTAATTCCCTTTATTGCGAATCAGCGAGGTTCCAGATTTCAAGTGATCTTTCAAGTCAATCGCAGTATACCATAGGATACAGAAAAATCTCCAATCCTGTTGAAAAAACCTTGTGTTCTGTACTCTCATGCATTGCGAGACAGGTGCACAAAGCGATATCATACAGCTCAAAAGCAAAGGTCGGG
>CADBUA010000486.1 GCA_902797665.1 uncultured Lachnospiraceae bacterium
CGGGATCTTTGGCGCAGGTCTATTCTGCGCCAAAGAATTTCAGATCATAAAGTGTCCGAAGGACTTACAAGGTACAATCCTCATCGCTCCAGTTTCATCTTCTGTTTTTCCCGTGGCCTGGAGGATTTGCCCTGTAAAGTTTCAGGCTGCGGTATATGCAGAGGATCTATGAATTCCCCCTGGCTGTCCAGCCGCAAGCGCCTGTATGCATTCGGCCGGGCTGAGGCTCCTGCCGTCGCGTTCAATGCTCTCCCGGCCTTTGTTTTTGAACTGTATGACCTCGCCCGGCGCCAGGCGGCAAAGCGGGCTGGACAGTTACAATTCCCCTGAGGCAGATTTCAATTTATTCTAGTATAACATTGCAAAATAGCCTTGTCCATCATCAATGAAACAGGACGAGGCACCAGATGAGGCTTTTTCAATGTGTAAGGCTCCCCAGAATCCCTGTTCGCCCTTCGCTTTCATTGGGAATAACGGGACGAATGGAGCTCAGATGGGGGAAGATGCCTGAGAGGAGTCATAGCTGCCTTTACGGAGTCTCAACCTGAAGATGGGCCTGTTCTCTCATCTTTTCGCTCCGCTTATTCTCATACATCTTCCTGTCTGCGCGCTGCAGGGTATCGTCGATTGAGCCGTCTGTCGCAGGGTCATAGTCCGTAAGCCCCATTGAGATACGCGGTTCTTCCCATCTGTTCACTGCCGCCTTGATCCTCGCCTCTTTTTCTGCATAAAATTTATTTTTTAGTTTTTCTCGATTGTCGTAATCATTATGTTGTATAACAACGGCAAACTCATCTCCGCCAATCCGGAAGACCGCGCTGTGCTGGAATACCTGACAGATCAGCTGGCAGCCTGTCCTGATGTAGATATCTCCCTTGTCGTGCCCGTACAGATCATTGATCTGTTTGAGATTATCACAGTCAAAGATCCCCACGGCGAATTCAAGCTTCTCTCCCGAAGCAAGCCTTTTTTCAATCTCTCCAATATAATTGGTAAAGGCACCTTTATTGCGCACGGAAGTGAGTGCGTCGACAAATACCTTCCTGTTCAGTTCATTGACCATGCGCTCTTCGCGGAAAGCCTTCCGCTCCGCCCGGATACTGCGGATGAGCAGAATCAGAATGATCACGAGCACCACCGCGATAATCATCCGGATCATGAACAGATTGTCTTTGATGAGGTTTGTGAAGCTGATCTTCACATCTTCGGTGGAATAGTAAGTCAGTGCCGCATGAATGGAGGACGCCGGGATGAGATTGGCTGCCTTCGCGAGAATGGAATACAGTTCCGTATCCCCCTCCCTGATGGCAAAACAGTAGTCCATATCCACGCCTGTATAGAGAACAGTCAGGTGCAGATCTTCACATTGTCTGGAGATATTGCTGCAGCGGTAGTTGCTGATGATGAGGCAATCCGATTTTCCTTTGGCGATGTCCTCCAGGCCGGCGGGGGTATCCGGGTAATACTGGATTTTCCAGCCTGGATAATTGTCCAGCAGAAATATCTCGTAGTTGGTATTTCCCTCATCTACGCAGACACGAATGTCCTCCTTTCGGATGAAGTCCTTCTGTTCTGAAGCGCGTACCACCGCGTCCATCTCCGTGCGCATAATGGGCGGAGACATGACAACCCCCAGGTTTTCTCCATCAAAATCCGTCAGGTTGGCGGGGAACACACAGTCCACTTCGCCCTTCTTCATCGCTTCCATGGCGGCAGCGACCGAAGGATAAGCCTGGGCCGAAAAAGAGAGCTGCGCGTTCTCAAAGCACTGGGAGATGTAGTCGAGATAATCCTTCAGTGCTCCGGTGAGCTGTCCGGATGTCCCGTCCATGGCGCAGAAAGCCAGGTAATTGTCCTGATAGCCGAGCCGGATGGCGCCATGGTCTTTAAGATACGCTTTCTCCCCATTTGAGAGATATCTCCGGGCACCGCCGTTGCTCATATACTTCTCGTGAAGCTGCAGGTTATAGTACCTGTTCTCATCCTGGATCCGGTTCATGGCCTCGTCCAGTTCATTGACAAGTTCCGGCCGCTTTTTGCTGACCGCAAAATAGATATCCGAGGAGCCAATCTTTGAGATGGGTACGGCGACTTCCGACCCGCCGAAGATATCCAGCGTGACAAAGGCATCCAGCTTGCCCTGCCGCAGCATCTCCATGGATTCTGCTTCGCCTGAGGTCAGCGCAACAATCTCACTTTCTATATGATGAGCCTTTGTCCAGTCCTGGATCATCTGCTGCTGGATGCTGTCCCTGTTGACCCCGATCTTTTTGCCGTTCAGGCTGCTGTAATCGTCCGCGTTGATTCTGTTATCATCCGGGGCAATGAAAATGTGATAGGACTCCTGTCCCATAGGGAGCTGCCCGAAGTACATGGACTCTGTGCGCTCCTCCAGGTAGGAGACATCCCCCAGAAGATCGATCTCTCCTCTCTTCAGCATCTGAAAGAGCTCCGCCCAGCTCCCTTCAACATATTCATAGTGCCAGCCAGTGTATGCGGCAATCTTCCGCTGGTACTCATAGGAATAGCCACTCTTCCGTCCAAACTGATCCGTGATGTTGAAGGGGGATTCGTGCCAGCCGACACGGACCGTGACAGGCGAAGCCTCCACGGCGCCGGATGAGACGGATTTTGGCTCTGCCGGATCTGACAACAGAAGTGCCGCCAGAGCGATGATCATGGCCTTCAAAAACCACAGACGACTCTGCTTGATTCGAAAAGACATCTGACACCCCCCCCCGACTTTCACGCTGTCCGCTCATATCGACATTTTGGATCCCTGCTTCTGAGTCCTCTCTCTGACCCCTTTGCCAGGAAAAACCTGTTTGGACAACTTTACCATACCTCCAATCGTAGATACAAGCCAGAATCATTCTTTCGCCTTTGAATACATAGTTTGACGATGCAATCGCCATATTTATCTGTATCTGCATCCAGAACGATCGGGGTATAGCGCTTTCTCTGCGCGCATCAATTTTTGTTGTTATGATTTTTTCATTGATTGTTCCTGTTGTTCATTTGCAATCATATCTTTTCATCAGCTTTATCGTTGATTTTTGATGCATGAGTGCATATTTATTTTTATATTCTATTCTTATCATCCATTCACTCATTGTGTTATATTTATATATCTGCCTAGCTATTTATTCATCTCCCTTTCTGCCTGCCTATCTATCTGCCTGCTCGCCTGCTTACCTACCTATCTATCTTTATCTCTTTCAATTTAATTTTATATACAAGTAACATGATATATTTTATATTTATATATCTCTATCCCTGCAGTTAAGTAATCCCTTTTTAATCGCTTCTCCACTGTGTTCCCTGCGGGGCGGCATATCGTTTCAGACAGTTGAAAAATCTAAATGAATGCCCTACAGGCGCTTGCGGCTGGACAGCTACAGCTTTCAGAGTTTTCAGAGCATTCAGGGCATTTCTACCCAGTAAGAACTCACAATAGCGCTTTTTTACCATTTTTTTCATGTTCCTCTTTCACCTTGTCAGTGCAGAAAGACCATGTTAAAGCTTTAACAATCCTTGAATGATTCTTGAATGATACTGATCAAGGCCAGCATCCCTGATTGATGATTCAAGTCGTCTCCTGCCTGTTCTGCCCGTGCGCGCAGACATCTGCGGAAAACTGGCGCAGGCGGCCCTATACCACTCACGCATTTGGCAAATCCGAAAGCTTCCCGCTGTCTTCAGCGATTTTGTAACTGTCCAGTCCGCTTTGGCCGCTTGTCGCCAGGAGAGGTCATACCGTTCAAAAGGTAAGGCTGGGCGCAGATTGAATGCGGGCGTAGGAGCCTGCGCCCGGCCGAATGCCTGCAGTCACTTGTGACTGGACAGCTACGAGATTTTGAACGGCTTTGGGGAGGAAAAAGGAGGAAGCGCAGCAGAATGAAACAGAAAGCAAGAAAACGCGTCATGACCAGAACCTTATGGTTCATTGTGCTGAGTTCCGTTGTGGTGGGGCTTGCTTCTCTCCTGGTGGGTCTCAGTATCTACGGAAATTCCCTGATGCGTGTATCCATTTCCAGAGCGCGATACGCGACGACCCGCGCAGGCGTCTCCGCATCGCATGCCGCGGATACCATGGGTCTGGCTCAGGATGTGATGGAGCTCTATAGCAGCCTGACTCCGGAACAACGGGAGATGACAGGGACAGAAGAATACAGGGCAAGGTTCCAGGCTCTTGATTCGGTGAGCGGGGAAAACGCAAGCTATGAGCGTCTGGTCAATGTAATCCGAAGCTTTATGTCCGATGTTTCGCGCATGTACATCTGTGTGTTTGACACACAGAGAGATGTCATGGTTTATGTCATGGACTCAACCAGACTGGATCCCGCGGTTACCGGTGACTGGGAACCTGCTCCGAGGGCCTGGATGAATAAACTGATGAACTCCCACGATTACAGCTGGGACGAGGGGACAACGCCCTACGATATCCGGAAGACAGAGGACGGAGGAAGAATCTGTATTACTGCCTATCCGATCCAGGAGGATGATATCGTGGGGAACATCTTCCTGGTGGCGGAGCTTTCCATCGACGAGGTTATCACAGAGATTATCCAGTACGCCCTGAACGTAAGCGCTGTGGTTCTTGCGCTGACGCTTCTGATATCGCTACTGGTCGGGATCCACATCAAGAAAACGGTAGCGGATCCCATCAATGCCATTGCGGGATCTGCTTTGTCCTATGTTCAGGACCGTAGAAATGGCGTGAACCGCTCGATCCACTTTAGCTCCCTCAGGATCAAAACAGGGGATGAGCTGGAGAACCTGGCCAACACGATGGCCGAGATGGAAGGGGAATTGATTGCCCATGAGGATCAGATCGAGGCACTGCTTGATTCTCTGGTAAAGGCCCTCTCCACTGCCATTGATGATCGTTCCCATTATACTGGGAACCATACCAACAACATGGTTCTCATGGCGGACGCTTTCCTGAACTGGATGGAGCAGAATGGAAATCCCTGGCAGTATGATGAAATCCATCACCGGGTATTTATCATGAGCGTCGGTCTCCATGACATCGGAAAGCTCACGGTTCCCCTTGAAATCATGGACAAGTCCACCAGACTGGGGCTGAACCTGGAGCGAATTCAGCAGCGCTTCTCAAAAATCAGCCTCCTGGACCAGATCGCCATGCTGAAAGGGGACATTTCCGAAGAAGAGTTTCTTCACAGAACAGAGGATCAGGAAAAAACACTTGCGTTCATCCTGCGTGTCAACCACGCCGGCTCTTTGCCGGATGAAGATCTCGATCAGATCAAGGCGCTGTCCACTCGCACATTCATCGATGAGGAGGGGACAATGCAGAAGCTTCTGACAAAGGAAGAGATCGCGATGCTCTCCATCCGGGAAGGAACCCTGACAGTGGAAGAACGAAGGCTGATGCGGGGGCATGCGAGCTCAACCTGGAATATCCTGAATCAGGTAGATTTTCCGGATCAGTATGCAAGCATCCCGATGTGGGCATCCTCCCATCATGAACTCCTTCAGGGCAAGGGGTATCCAAACGGGCTTTCCGGGGACCGCATTCCAAAAGAGGTCCGCCTTCTGACGATCCTGGATATCTTTGAGGCGCTCACAGCGAAGGATCGTCCTTATAAATCCTCCTACTCCCTGGATAAGTCCTGGGGGATTCTGGACAGCATGGTGAAGGAAGGATCGCTCGACGGCAGCCTGCTCTCCATGTTCAAGGAGAGCAGAGCATGGGCGTGCATTTATGACTCCAGTCAGGCAGCTTCGCATGTCTGTTATACCCACGAGCGTGAAAATATGCGATAAAAATGGCGTGAGCGGGCATATACCGGTGAAACACCTGTCAATTTGAATGCTTCCCGGTATAGCCCATCGAAAGTGGAAAGCGCAGCTTCTTTGAATCCCCAATATGCCTATGGAATGGCGCGAATCGCGGGAATGCAGACAGAAGGCCGGGTGCAGCTTTCATCCTGTCAGGAGCCTGCGCCCGGGCTCGTAGCTGAAGTCTCCTGTGGCCGGTCAGCTGCCTTTTTGTTTTCTCATACCTCTTCATCTCCATCTCCATGGACAAGCGAGCATCTGTCTTCCTGCCAAATCCCATTCTTTCGCTTTTGATCCCCCCTCTCAGAATTTCACAGCTCTCCTCGTATCCCGATCCCCATCTGCCTTTCTCTTCAGACCGTAAAACCGCCTCCATCAAAGAGAAGATCTCTGATGTTTTGTTCTGTATTACCACTCTTTGGCGGCAAGTGCGCAAATCTGACTGGACAGTTACCATCATTCTACCTTGCTTTTATGGGAGTTTTTGACTATTATGAACATGTATGGATTAAAAAAACTGCGGTTTTCCACCGCTTAGACAGGATCAGCGGCAAACGGATCTACTTGCAATGCTTATGGGAGGAATCAGAAATGCTCAATTTTCTCTCTTTCAAACATTTCAAACTGCTCTCAGCCTGCCTGGCAGCGTTATTTCTTATGATTCACATTGTTCTCGTTGTCATCTTCAGGCATTATGATGTAACTCCCATGATTTATATGAATTTGATCAGCATCGTCTTCTATTTCGTGATGCTGTATCTGGTCTGTCTGGACCGTCTGCATGCTTTTGTGATCGCAACCTTCCTGGAGATCAGCGTGCACATGGGCCTGGCTGAATACTACGTCGGCTGGAACAGCGGCTTTCAGATTACCCTGGTCGGCATCTGCATCCTCCTGTTCTATGCCGAATATATTGCCCGGACCATGCACCTTTCCTATACCCCCAGTGTCTTTGTCGTGCCAGCGGCTGTAGCGGCCTATATCCTTCCTCTTGTAATCAATATCCTGCGCCCCGCCCCTTACCAGCTGCCAGCCAGGATTGAATCCTTCTTCCAGATCGCCTGGGCCATCATTCTATTTGCCATCATGCTTCCAATCATGCAGTATCTGGTCTCCATTGCCACCAGATCGCAGGAATATCTGACCAACGAAGTGCTCCACGATAAACTGACCGGCCTTCCCAACCGCTATTATATGTCCAGCTTCTTCGGAAAGATGGACAAGAACTCCCAGTACTGGATTGCCCTTGC
>CADBUA010000487.1 GCA_902797665.1 uncultured Lachnospiraceae bacterium
ATATCCTCCGCCAGCTCACGCTGGATCGCTGTATCCTGACTGTCCTGACTTTCCATACTCTCTTTCTGGGCGCGCGCCTGGCTCACAAATGCAGGATCTGCCTCCTCTCCGTCAGGCAGGCTACGCTCGTCCTTGACGGAACGATTCTCCGCGTCGTCAAAGCGGTGGTCGTAGATCTCCTGCTGGCGCGGGGTCAGAGGAGCGATCTTCTTTTTCAGCTCCAAGGCCTTGATCACGTACTTGCCGCTCTGATACCAGAGCACCAGATCATCACAGGTGTTGATGCACTCCTGGGTCCTTCCTGCTTCCTTGTAAAGCTTTGCCAGCTCATAGGACCACTTTTCACTGTCCTTCTCCTGCTCCAGGTACTGCTTCAGGATATCGATCTGCTCCTCCAGGGAGGATCCCCTGCCGCGATAGATCTTGTACTTGAGAATGTAGCGGTTGTTGTCCTTTGGCGCTGCCTGGCAGTACTCGGAATAGTACTCAATCGCCTCGTCGAACTGCTTCAGCGCAATCGTACACTCCACGAGCCGGTACAGAACAGTTCTGCCCAGGGGGCTTCTGCGGTAGGCCCGCATCAGAAGGTTCTTGCTGTCCTCATAGCGGTTTTCCGCCTCATAGATTTCGCTGATCATGAGGAGCGTCTGCACGTTCCGGACCCTCTTCCAGTCAATCGCATCCGCGACGCCTGCTGCGGTCGTGTAATCCTCCACCGCGACGGCGCGGTTAATATCATCCAGTTTCTCCTGGTATTCTTTCTTATCCACTCTCTCTACCTCTTTGGGCCAGGCAGAGCCTGGCCGTCAGTTTTATCCCTGAAAACACCAAAATCCCAGGCAGCTTTCAGGGAATATCTTTCTAGTCTTCCGGATGATTCCAGCTCAGATCTTTTGAGAAAAATACCAGCCTCAAAGAGAGGCATCATAATCTCGCGCATTTATGCGTATTTGTCTCTATACGCGTCTATGCGCAGCGAAGTCCTGTGCGTCAAAGATATTTCTATACCGGGAAGCATTTGTCAAGTGTTTCACCGCTATATGGCTACAGTCCGGAAAGGACTCTGCGGCTGCTTCCGTGCCGCGCACTGGCAGCAGCCTGGAGTGCTATATGCCCGCCCGCGCCAGGAGCGCAGATTCCTGCGCCTGATGCGTGGTGCTGGTCCAAAGACGCGTCCTGAATCGTCTTTATCATCTTGATTGCCTTTATTGTCTTTATTATCTTTATTATCTTTATTGTCTTTATGATCTTCTGCTCTCCGAAAGTCTGAAGGAGATACGAAGCTGCCCTTCAGGTTCTTAAGATCTGCTTTTGACCTGTATGACCTCGCTTGGCGCAAAGCGCGCTAAGCGGAATGGACAGCTATAAAATCTGCACCAGGCGAATCTTTCGCTTCACTGCGTATAGCGCGGCCAAGGTCGTACGTGGCAGATGCTCCCAGATCACGCGGAAAAATGATCAGATCATCAGATCATCCGCGAAGTCCTGATCTTTGCTTTTTCTTCGTTCCTTGCCAAAGCTTGGTCCAAGGAACTCTCCATCCTTCCAGGTGTGGGCCGAGAAGAGCACCAGAACCGGAAGAATCTCCAAGCGTCCCGCGATCATGTCAAAGATCAGGACACAGGTCGCGAAGGGACCATAGGCGCTGAAGTTGGCAGCAGGTCCGACCTTCGAGAGGCCGGGGCCGATGTTGTTGAGCGTCGCCACCACCGCTGTGAAGTTTGTCTCCAGGTCCATGTTTTCAATGGAGATCAGGGCCACCGACGCCCCGAGTACCAGGAAGTAGGAGACAATGAAAACATTGATCCCGCGGAGAACCGCGTGATCCAGCACCTTTCCATCATACTTGATCTTCCGGATGTTATTGGGATGGATCGCGTTATCCAGTTCCTTGATGACCGTCTTCACCGCGACCTGGATGCGGGAGACCTTCATCCCGCCGCCGGTGGAACCGGCGCAGGCCCCGCAGAACATCAGCAGGATCAGAATCCACTTGGCAAAGGAAGGCCATAAGTTGAAGTCTGCCGTGGAGAATCCGGTAGTCGTGATGATCGAGCCCACCTGGAAGGCCGCATCCTTGATCGCCAATCCGAGGTTCGGGTACATCCCGGAAATGTTCAGCGTGATCAGACAAATCGCCCCGGCGATGATCGCGAAATAGGTCGTAACCTCAGAGATCTTCAGAACATCCTTGGCATGTCCGGTCACGATCAGGTAGTAGGCGGAGAAGTTGGTTCCAAACAGGATCATGAAGATCGTCAGAATCACCTGCTGGTCGACCGGATAGCCCGCGCAGCCAGAATTCAGAACCGCGAACCCGCCGGTCCCCGCGGTGCCGAATGTCAGGCACAGGGAGTCAAAAATGGGCATCTTGCTGGCTATGAGAATCCCAAGTTCAGACAGAGTCAGGACAAAGTACATGCGGTACAGAAGTCCTGCGGTCTGCCCCGCCTTCGGAACCATTTTTTTGACGGAAGGCCCCGGGCTCTCCGCCTTCATCAGGAACATGGTGCTTCCACCTGCCGCCAGGGGGATGATCGCCATGACAAAGACCAGAATCCCCATGCCACCGACCCAGTGGGTGAAAGAACGCCAGAAGAGCAGCCAGTGCGGCAGCGCTTCGACATCTGTCAGAATAGAGGCTCCCGTGGTGGTAAAGCCCGAGGCGGTCTCAAAGACCGCGTCTATCATGTTCGGAATATAGCCGGACAGGCGGAAGGGAAGAGCCCCGATAAAACTGTACAAAAACCACACCAGGGCGCAGATCACAGATCCTTCCCGCGCGTAAATCCGTTTCTGCTTCGGCTTGATGAGTAAAACCAGGAGAAGGCCTGTGACAATGCAGATCACCATACTGACAAAAAGCCAGATCACGCTCTTTTCCCGGTAGAACGCAGCCGTCAAAGCCGCGGGAGACATGAAAGCTGCCTCAAACAGAATCATGTAGCCAAGAGTCCGCCCGATCATAGGAAAATTCATGTGCATGCCTCTCAATTCTGGAAAATGTCCTCGATGTCATTCATTCCCTTCAGAGAGGTAATGACAATCACAGTGTCGCCCGGGAGGATCACATCTCCCCCTCGAGGGATCAGGATTTTCCCGTTGCGGTTGATGCAGGCGGCAAGCACACCCTTTTTGATCCTGAGATCTTTCAGAGGGATGGCTACGTGCCCAAAGTTGTCCCGGATCAGGAACTCCAATGCCTCCGCCTGGTCATCCATCATACGGTGCAGGGTCTCGATATTGCTTCCATAGGAGTTCTGCATGGCCCGGACATACTGGAGGATCTGTTCAGCTGTGATTTTCTTCGGCGAGATCATTGTATCCAGATTCAGCTGGTCAAAGACCTCCTCGAAGACAACCCGGTCAACCTTTGTGACAATCTTCCTGACACCGGCCGCCTTCGCGTAGAGAGAGAGGATCATATTTTCCTCGTCGATTGAAGACAGGGCGACAAAGCCCTCGACCTGGGCAATGCCCTCCTCGTTCAGAAGGTCCCGGTCGGAGCCCTCCCCGTGAATGATAGTCGCGTGGGGCAGCAGCTCTGCCAGGGTCTCGCACCGCTTCAGGTCCTTCTCCACGATTTTGACCTGGATGCCGACTCGAAGGAGCATCTTGGCCAGGTAGAAGGAGATTTCCCCACCGCCGATGATCATGACCTTCCGGACAGAATTGGTTTTCAGGCCGATCTTCCTGAAGAAGGCGGCCTGTTCCTCGGAAGTGGCCACGATGGAGATGACATCGCCTGAGCGCAGAATCGAATTTCCATTCGGAATAATCATCTGTCCCTCACGCTCCTGCGTGCAGACCAGGACATCACACTTCAGCTTCTCATGGAGTTCATACAGGGTGATCCCGTCCAGGATGGACTCCTGCGGAATCCGGAAATGCAAAAGGTCCACCTTGCCCTTGGCGAAGGTGTTGATCTCGATCGCTGTCGGGAACTTCAATACCCGCGCGATCTCCTGAGCGGAGGCATACTCCTGGTTGAGCACCAGGGCGAGCCCCAGCTCCTCCTTCAGGAAATGCCCTTCCTGGTTATATTCAGGGTTTCGAACCCGGGCGATCGTCTGGCAGTGTCCTGCCTTGCGGGCGATCAGACAGACCAGAAGGTTCAGCTCATCGTGACCGGTCGCCGCAATCACCAGGTCCGCGTTCTCAATATCCGCATCCATCAGGACCGGGTAACTCGCACCGTTGCCGGCAAACCCCATCACATCATAGCGGTCGCAGACCAGATCCACGACAGCATCCTCCTTGTCGACTACCGTAATATCATGGCCTTCATGGCACAGATCAGCTACGAGTGTCTCCCCGACCTTCCCGCATCCTACGATTATGATCTTCATACTCCCCAGCTCCTTTGATTTTCTATCGTTTGTTATCGATAAAAAGCCACGATAACTATAACACTTAAGCCAAAGATAGGCAATCATTTCTGAAAATGAAGTCATACAAAAGTCTATATAGTATTATACAGATCTCTGTTCGCTTCTTCTGCAATGTCCATAATCAAAAGAGCGATCTTCAGGCTCCAGAGTCTGAGCGTGCAGTCCCTGGATTCTTCACGCTGAATTCTGAGACGATACGCGCAGCTTCTCCTGTCAGTAGGATCGCTGATCTGGCCGGCAGAGATATTCCTGCCAGATCCCTGCCGATCCTGGAGCGTCTTTGAGGCCTCAAATAAAGCTGCCTGACCAGTCGCAGGCTCCTTTCGGCATTTGGCCGGGCTGAGGCTCCTATGCCCCGTTGAATGTATACTCAGGCTTTGCTTTAAACTGTATGACCTCGTCCGGCGGCAAGCGGCAAAGCGGAATGGACAGTTACAAATAACTGGACAATTACAATAAAGATACAGGCTGCGAGAGATGTGAAAATGAGCGTATCAGGCAGGCTGCTGAAAGCGCGCAGAAAGGAAGCAGCCACAGAGTCTTTCTGGACTTGAGTCATATAGACATATAAAATCAGAAGGACTCCTGTCAGCGCTCCCTCTTTTTTCCCTTCTGATCTCCCATATCTCCCTGTTCTCCTGATTACTATATCTTCTGAATTCTTATCTTCCCCCGATCCTTCCTCCCCCATGGAGCAAACAGACCCGAACCCGACAAAGCGCTCTGATACGGCGTTTCTGACCATCTCGATGAAGTCCTGCGCGCAGACGGGGAGATAACTGCCTTTGCGGCTGGCAGCGACAAAATCGCAGAGCGTCTCTTTTTCCCCGAACCTGAAGCAGGCAATCGGTCGGGGATCAACCCTGTGCCGGAGATGACAGTCAAAGAGAAATGAGACGCCATAGCCGCCCGCTACCAGCCCCATGATCGCCTGCATATTGGAAGTGACCAGCGTATCGTTCAGCTGAATCCGCTGTTCATGAAGCACCATGTCTGTGATCTGACGGGTGCGCTGGGAGGGTGTGAGCAGCAGAACGCGCTCGTCCTTCAGAAGGGACAGATCCAGATGCGGATAAGGGCTCCCCGGCAGGGGCCTGGACTGGCTTTTCAGCGGATGCTGCTCTCCGGTGCAGAGGAACAGTTCGTCCTGTCCGAGGGTTCTGTATTCGATGAGAGGATTCAGCTCTGCCGGTCTGCTGTAAAAGGCCAGATCCACCTGCCCACTCAATAGCCGCTGGTCATTGACTTCTGAACTGCCCTCCATGACCGTGATCTGTACGTTCGGGTGGCGCTCCTGAAAAAGGGGCAGAACCTGAGGCAGCATGTAGGAGCCGCGGATGGGTGGAAACGCGATCCTGAGCACCCCCACATCCCGCTTCAGGATATCCCTCATCTCCGCGTCCAGATCCTCTCCCAGCTTCAGAATCTTCCTGGCTCTCTCCACATAGCGCTCCCCCGCGTAGGTCGGCACATAGCGCTGCCCCAGCCGCCGGAAAAGCTTGAGGCCCAGTTCCTCCTCCAGAGCGATCAGAAACTTACTGAGAGTCGGCTGGCCGACATAGAGAGACCTGGCCGCCTTTGTGATGCTCTGATTCTCCTCAATGGCAACCACATACCTCAGGGTTCGAAAATCCATCCTGTATTCCTTTCGATTCAGACTTAAGTCAGGCAGCTTCGCGCGTCTGTGAGCCCCATCAAATGTGGAGGGCGAAGCGTCTTTGAAGGGCAAGACAGTAAAAAGGTTTAACTGTCCAGTCCGCTTTTTGCTGTGCTATGTCATGCATTTCAAAAGCAAATGTTAAGCGCACGTCGAATGTGACGACAGAAACCTGCGTCTTTCCATCTGCGGAAAGCAGATCACAGGCAGCTCCCCTCTTCCCTCAGGATCCGTGCATGTGCCTCCCTGAGAAGCAGGGGCGAAAAGCGGATCAGGCGGATCAAAATGCACAGATCCTGAAATCAGTGTTTCCTTCCGAAAACTATTCTATAAAAGAATGATTTTGATGAA
This sequence comes from uncultured Lachnospiraceae bacterium, assembly GCA_902797665.1. Lineage (GTDB taxonomy): Bacteria > Bacillota > Clostridia > Lachnospirales > Lachnospiraceae > Porcincola. Next base: position 6,400 of record CADBUA010000487.1, read on the forward strand.
AAGCATGAATTTTTCACCCACCTTCAGCTTCGCTATGATGAAGGGTAACAATGGGATTCTGACCATCCAGGTTAAATACCACATTACATTTATAGGAGGAAAATGCATGAAAAAGACCCTCACATTGTTTCTCAGCCTGGCTTTGATCCTTGCTCTGACAAGCTTCAGCGCTATGGCAGAGGAACCCGTCTCCGGGACCGGAAAGGGCCAGGGCATCGACGGGGATGTCGTTGTCAAGGTCACCGCGGACGCGGAGAAAATCTATGAAGTGGAAGTCGTGGAACAGAACGAGACACCAGGCATCGGCTCTGTGGCGGTGGAAAAGCTGCCTGCAGCCATCGTAGAGAATAACAGCCTGATGGTGGACAACATCTCCGGCGCAACAGTGACCAGCGTGGCCATCAAGGATGCCATCGTCGAAGCGCTCAATGAGGCCGGAATCGATCCTGCGCCCTTCCAGCAGGAGATCTCGGCTGAGGATGCCGGAGAAAAGACAGCGGAAACCCTGGACTGTGACGTGGTCATCGTGGGTGCCGGCGGTGCCGGTCTCACCGCAGCCGTGCGCGCAACCCAGGAAGGCGCAAAGGTCCTTGTACTTGAGAAGATGCCCATGGTGGGCGGCAACAGCCTGAAGGCCTCCGGCGGCATGAACTGCGCAGGAACCAAATTCCAGGAAGCAGAAGGCATCACCGACAGCGGCGTGGCGGAGTTCATTGAGGACACCATGAACGGCGGCCATCAGCTCAATGACATTGATCTGGTCACGACCATGGCGGAGAACAGCTCCGAAGCAGTGGACTGGCTGGAGTCCATCGGCGCTCCGCTTCCCAAGGTGGCAGCCACAGGCGGAACCACCCACAAGTATCTCCATTCTCCGGAGGATGGCAGCCCGGTTGGCGTTTTCCTCATCGAGAAGCTCAGCGCAGCTGTAGAGGAGAATGGCATTGAGGTCATGCTCAACACCAAAGCCACCCATATCCTGATGGAAGACGGCGCGGCTGTTGGCGTCATGGCTGAGGATGACGATCATGTCTACACCGTAAACGCGAAATCCGTGATTCTTGCCACTGGCGGCTTTGGCTCCAATTTCGAACTCATGTGCAGCTTCAACCCGAGCCTGGCGAATGCTGTCACCACCAACCATCCCGGGGCCACCGGCGATGGAATCATGATGGCTGAGGAAGTTGGCGCAGCAACCGTCGACATGGATCAGATCCAGCTGCATCCCACAGTCTATCAGGCTACCAGCATGCTGGTCTCTGAGAAGATGCGCAGCCTTGGCGCGATCCTGGTGAACCAGGAAGGCGTCCGTTTCTGCAATGACCTTGCCACCCGCGACGCGGTCTCCGCGGCGGAGCTGGAGCAGACCGGCGGCTATGCCTACATCATCTTTGACCAGAATCTTGTCGACCACAACAACTCCGCCAAGGAATACATCGAGAAGGGCATGGCTTCTGAGGGTGAGACCTACGAGGAGCTCGCAGAGAACATGGGTCTTGAGGGAGACGCGATCCAGAGCTTTGTCGAGACGATGGACAAGTGGAATGCCGCGGTCGCAGCGGGCGTAGATGAAGAGTTCGGCCGCAACAATGGCATGGATGACGATCTGAGCACCGCACCTTACTACGCCATTCAGATCGCTCCTGGCATTCACCACACCATGGGTGGTATTAAGATTAATCCGGAGGCAGAAGTCATCGACACCGACGGAAACGTGATCCCCGGCCTCTATGCGGCAGGTGAGACCACAGGCGGCGTCCACGGCGGCAACCGGATCGGCGGAAACGCAGTCTGCGACTTCGTGGTATTCGGCCGTATCGCCGGACTCGGCGCAGCAGACTACGCTCTTCAGGCAGTCGAAGAGGCCGCTTAATTAAGCCAGTATCAGCCGGCTTTCAGCGGGCCTGAGATTTTTTCATTGAACAGATCAGGGGCCGAAAATAAGAAACAAAAGATACCGCGGTGTTTTATCAGGTGGTCACCCCAGGGGGAATAGGGGAGAATAAAGAGGACAGGCAGGGCCAAAGCCCTGCCTGTCCTTTTCTATTCTCTCAGATGCCAGAGAATATCCCCCGCGCACATGAGCTTTTGCGAAGAGAAAGCGTGAGATGTGAGCAGGCATATGTCAGTGAATCACCTGGCAGATTTGAATGATCCC
>CADBUA010000488.1 GCA_902797665.1 uncultured Lachnospiraceae bacterium
AGAACGAAAGCGATCAGAACGAAAGCGGTCAGAACGACTCAAATGCCTGGAACGCCTGGACTGCATGAGATCAGGGAGCAGAGAAGACAGGCTCACAGGGATACTTTTCGCGGGGATCCTGCTGGCATCCCTGATTTTCTGCGCCCTTCCCGGGAGGGCACAGGCCGCGGGGACGAGCGGATACATTCTTCCGGAAAGCTCCTACAGTTATCTGGAGCAGGGCACGATAGAGGACTTTTCTTCCCAGCTGCTCAGCTATGCGCGGAATGAGATTTACGCCCGGAACGGGCGGATTTTTCACTCGAAGGAGCTTTCCCTCTATTTCAGCTCCCAGTACTGGTACAACGGCCTTTACACGGAGGAGGAGTACCAGGATGCGTTTCTGAATGAGTTTGAAGCGGCAAATGTAAAGATGCTTCTGGACCTGGAACGGAGCCGGGGGGAGTACATTCTTGATGAGGATGGGTACAGCTTTGAAGCGGTCTACCAGTTCCTGAACCGGGACCTGGGGGAGGCGGATGCCTACTACGTGGATCCCAACAGTTCGATCTTTTATGACAGCAGTACCCGGCTGCTGGGAACAGAGGAGATCCAGAGCCTGTCGACGCAGGAGCTCTGCTACGCGAAGAATGAGATTTACGCCCGGCACGGCTATATCTTCTACTCCTCAGAGCTTTCTGACTACTTTTCCCAGAAGAACTGGTACTGGGGAACGGTTGCGGCCTCCTCTTTCTCATCCAACGTGTTCAACAGTACTGAGATCAGCAACATCGACAGCCTGACCCAGGCGGAGAATGCCCGCGGCGGGTATGCCCTGGATCAGCCAGGCTATTCCTATGAGGAGATCGGCTCCTACTCGGAGAAGAGTACGGAGAAGAGGGTGAGCAGCGGCGACTTTATCTTCTACGACAGCGCGATCCGGAGCCTCAGCCCGGATGAGATTGAAGGCCTTTCCCTGCAGACCCTCTGTTACGCCAGAAACGAGATTTATGCCAGGAGGGGGTATGTGTTCCAGTCCCAGGAGCTTCGGGACTATTTCGGCAGCAGGCGCTGGTACTATCCGACTGTCCCCGCCGCAAATTTCTCGCCGGCGGTATTTAACAGCATTGAGACGGCCAACATCGCGCTTTTGAAAAAACGGGAGTACACACTGAACCCGAATGGCTACCAGCTCTATTGAAGCGTTCCGGCCTCGTATCTGGAAAGGAGCCTGTGACTGGACTGCTGCGAAAAGCCCTGCATTTAGCCGGAAAAGACAGGTCACTGGCAGAGTGCCTCTAGACAGATCAATGAAAAGGAGTCCTATGTGTTAAAGCTGATCCTGGGGCCTTCCGGGAGCGGCAAAAGCCGCCTGATGTATGAGACGGCCCTCTCCCGCGCCGCGGCTCATCCTGAGAAGCAATTCATTGTCCTGGTACCGGAGCAGTTCACGCTGGAGGCCCAGCGGGCACTGACTTCACTGAGCCCTGTGCACGGTATCCTGAATATTGATGTACTGAGTTTTACCAGGCTCTCTTACCGCGTGTTTGAAAAGACAGGGGTTCCCAAGAGAGCCATCCTGACAGAGACCGGAAAAAGTCTTCTCCTGCGCCTCATCGCGGAGAAGACCGCCGGTCTTTCTTTGCTGTCCGGCCTTCTGAACCGCCCGGGGGAGCTCGCTGAGATCAAATCCATTCTCTCGGAGCTGGAGCAGTATGAAATTGGGCAGGAAGAGCTGTCAGACATGATCACGCGATGCGGAAAGGATCACCCGACGCTTTCAGGAAAGCTCACGGAGATCCGGGCTCTGCAGAAGGCCTTTTTCTCCTACATGGAGGGTCACTACATCACGGCCCAGATGCTCCTTCATGTCCTCACAGTCAGAGCGCCGCTCTGCGAGGAGCTGAAGGGATCGGAGATCTTTCTCGACGGCTACACTGGCTTTACACCGGCCCAGCTGGACGTGATTGAGGTCCTGCTGCGTCTCGCGGACTCTGTGGCAGTGGCCCTGACTTTGGATCGGGAGCAGGTGGAGCTTCAGACAAAGGTCCAGGACTACGAGCTCTTCGCCCTGCCCAAGCGGACGATACAGGCCCTGAAGCGGATCTGCCTGAAGGCAGGCTCTTTCTGGGAGCCTGAGATTTACCTGGATGGAAAGAACGGCCGCTATGCGGAAGGGACAGAGCTCGCCCACCTGGAAAAGCATCTGCTGCGCCCGGGAAGGAGTGTGGTCTATCAGGCCAAGGCCCCCGCGATCAAAGAGACAGATTCCATACCCGCGAGCGGGCATATAGCGGTGAAAGACCTGGCTGATGCTACTGCTTCTCCGCATAAATCCAGCCCGGATGGGCAGATTTCCCTCATCGCCTGCAGGAACCCCTATGAGGAGGTCCGCACAGCGGCGGTCCTCATCCAGCGCCTGACGCGGCAGGAGGGACTCCATTACAGAGACATCGCTCTGGTGGTCGGGGACCTTCC
>CADBUA010000489.1 GCA_902797665.1 uncultured Lachnospiraceae bacterium
CAGCTCAGCCTTCTCCAGATTGATCAGGTTTCAGGGATTCTCAGGTTTTCAAAAAGAGATTTCATGTCAGATTAAAAGTATCAGATGTTACAATCAATAGGATAATTCTAATCCCCTGTGTACAGGCAGCTGTCATTGGCCGCGGCTATGCCGCAGAGAAGAATTCCGTAGAGCTGCGCTTCGGGGAAAATCACAGACAAAAAAACCTGTGGACCATCTTTGTTTGCCGCAAAGATCCACAGGGCGAAATAAACCAATGAAGAAATAACACAGGACAGCCAGAAAGACAAGTCAATGAAAAACTCCAGCTCCATGCCTGCATGGAAGAGCATCCGGATGAGCTTTTCTTTATCCTGGACTGGGATGAAGCCAAAACCATAGTCTCTTCGGACGGTGAGTGGACACGCACACTGCGATATCACATCAGGCGGCAGCTGATCACTGCAGAGTGGGGAAAGATAAGCTCTTTCTGCCGCACTATTACAGCAAGGAGCGTAAGGAAGCGGGACTTCAGCATTGCTACATTGTCCGTTCGAAGTTCATGCTTCGCTATCGTCTGTACGAGGAGATCTTCATAGAAGAGTCCCTCAGCGAGAGCGATCACAGCATCTGACGGATTGTGTGCTGAATGACCTGGCAACGCTGGTGTTCAAAGGCGTTCAACACGCTTTGGGGCATCGGAATGAGCTTGTACGATCTCAGAAAAATCCCAAAGAGGGGCAGTGCGTTCCGCAGAAGGATTTTCAGCGTGGTCCGATTCTGTGTCACGCGCCGGCGATGATCGTAAACATGCAGGCTACAGAATGGCTGACCTTTCAGGAGCAAATCGCTGGGCGGAGGACTATCTCTGCGCCTTCGACTACGCGGGCAGCAGTGGGTGTACAAGGATTGCTCAGTCGTATCATTTCATGCCTTGATAACCGCATACACAACGCATGCCTGACCACATACCCTTTAGTTTACAAAACAGCAATAATACTGCATGCGACAGGATGAGGGAATCAGTGCGCCCAAAAAACTTCGTTCGATCCTTCGAGAAGCATCCGGAGGGCTTTTTTGATCCCAGATTGGGAAGCCTTCCTGCTGATGCCGGAGCCTTCTGGTATCATCACGATGGTCAGATTTCCGGACCTGGAGGAACCCCCGGCCGGAATACCCCCTGAAATCATTCCGATGCATGCTGAGCCGGCTGGCAGGAAAAGCCTGCTGGCCGACTGCAGAAGTTGAGTGGGCCTGTGTGAGAAACTGCCAGGTCACGCATTCAGGATTCTTTCTTCTGGCCAGCCAGCCGTCATTCATTCATGCACCCAGTCAGTCGTCAGCCATTCATTCATTCAGCCATTCAGTCCTTACTCGCTGCCCGTTGCCGCTTTGAGGGCTTTTTTCTTTTACAGGCGCATTTGACAGCTGGTAGGGAAGGAGGACAGAGCAAAGATACTGGAGAAACATCGTCCTCACATCGTTTGGGCTTTCGATCTGCATTCTCGGGCCGATTCCGGCGACCCATCCGAAGAACTGCGGACTGATGGCGATATCCACAGTCACAGAGAAGTGCCTTGGCCCTCTGGGAATCAGCATCACATCCCGGCCAAAGCGGTCGATGATGACGCCGGCAAGCCCGTTCTCACACTGAAGGGTGACCTTCCGGATCTTTCCACTGTACATGTTGAAGGTAGACTTGACATAGGCGGCCAGGTCAAAGTGTTCGAACACATCCTGCCCTTCTCGCTTCTGCAGGAGGATTCTCAGATTTTTGATCTTGTCCACACGGTAGTGGCGGATCTCCTGATGGAGGGGATTGTAAGCGATCAGGTAGTAGTTTTCATCGTTCCAGGTCAGCACATAGGGACTCACCTGATAATACTCTCCACCGCGGCGGACCTCCAGCTCCTTTCTGAAGTTCCACTGCGTGTACTGGAAAGTGACCTGCCGGTTGTTGTTAATTGCGGAGAACAGGCCGTCTACAGCCTTGTAGACTGTCTCGTTCTCCGTCTTCGGTCTGTTGAAGAGAATGACTTCTCGGTGAAGTTCCTTTGACAGGTGTTCTGAGGTCAGCCCCTCCAGCTTTTTGATCAGCTGCCTGGACTTTTCCTCTGTCAGGAACTTCGCGGCCTGCACGGTGTCCACAAGGAGCTTCAGCTCCGGCATGGTGAAAGTGCGCTCCGCGACATAGTAGCCATGGACGTTATGACGGACATCCAGCCGGCTTCTCTCCATCAGAAATTGAAGGATCGAGGAGACTGTTTTGCGGTTCATCTCCACCTGATAGCGTATCCGGAGTTCCTCCTGAATCTGGAGCTGGGTGATCGGATGGTCCGGATCTGTCTTCTCCAGAAGGAGATCTCTGACCAGCATGGTTTTATAGCGGTTATCTTCGCCTGCCATCTCTCCTCCCTTCTTTTCTTTCTGCCTGGGCAAAAGCGGCGGTCAAATGTGTGAGCATTCAGTATGACGATATA
>CADBUA010000490.1 GCA_902797665.1 uncultured Lachnospiraceae bacterium
AAAGAGCCCGCTCGGATCAGAATGAATCGGAGTGATTATCCCAAAAGCTTGCCGATGAGACTGTTCTTTCTCTTTTCCTGCTTTTCGAAGTACTTTTTGTTTTCCTCCTCGAAGTTCAGACCCTTCTCCTGGCAAAGCTTCTTCAACTCCTGGATTCTCTCTTCCTCAGCCTGACGGTCTGCTTCCTCCTGCTCAAGGCGGGCACGCTCCTCCGGCTCAATCCAGGTACCACCCTCCGCGAGGACAGCTTCCTTCTGGTGCTGCAGGATCAGGGCTTTGTCCTCATCCGTACTCTTCTCCACATCCATCTTCCACAGGAGAATGATGGAGAGGACGAAACCGATCATATCCATGCACAGGTAGGCAATGACCATACCGGTCTCAGTGGAAGCTGCCTGACGGGTGACAGTGGCGTCATAGCCCAGCATCCCCAGGAAGATGTTGACGATGCCCATGGAGAGAACCGCCAGGCCGACCATGGTGGCACCATAGATGGACATGGTAAATCCATCACTGCGGAAGCCGTTTTTAGCCTCCAGATGATCCAGAACATCGGACAGGAGAGCAACCATGACATACTGAGCCGGGATGATCCCCACTGCCTTCAGCACGACACCCGCGCAGACGATCCCGAAACTGTGGACGTTCAGGAAGGCCAGAAGGCCACCCACCGTTGACAGGATCAGGCCGAGAACAATCGCCCGCTTCTTTCCGAGCTTGCTGGCCAGAGGCCAGGCAATGACCATGCCGATGGCAGAGGGCAGACCGCCGATGAGGCCGAGGGTGGACATGAGCGCGCCGGAGGTGCTCTCCGGATCGGTGGATTTCAGAACAGAATCAAACATCCAGCGGACATAGAAACTCATGGAGGTGTTCTTGACCAGCTGCCCCATCTGGAAGAAGACGATGAAAAGGATCACCATCCACCAGTACTTTTCCTTTGTGCAGACCTTGACATGGGTCTTCATTGGAAGCTTTTCTTCCTTCACGCCCAGAGCAAAGGCTTCTTCTGTGATCCGCTCCCGGGTGAAATAGTATTCGAGGATGATGCCGACGGCGGTGAGGAGAGCGAAGACAATGCCCAGAATCCGCCAGTTGTTGTAGCTGGCAACCCGGTCAATGGTCCCGTCCGCCCCAGTCACAAACATGAAAGGCTGCAGGAGAATCGGAACCAGGATACTGGCACCGACACCGGCGGCAGCCACCATTGAGGCGTTGGACAGCGTGGCCAGGATGCCGCGCTGATTCCCGTTTCTGGTGGAGAGGGCCACCATGGAGCTGTGGGCGGTGTAGTAGCAGGGATAACCGATGGAATAGAAGAGGTTGAAGGAGACCGTGATCCAGATCATCTTCATCAGGTAGTTCTCGGCCTGGGGATTGTCCCCACCCGGAGTCAGGAACATCAGAATGATGGCCACTGCCATGACGGGAGCCGCAAGAAGGAGATAAGGTCTGGCTTTTCCGGCCGGCGTCCGGGTCTGGTCAATGAGCTGACCTACAAAAATGTTTCCGATCACAACCACGATAGCGGAAACGATGGGGAGCATCATAGAAAAAACACCGAACTGGCTGTCAGTAAGTCCCAGTACGTCTGCGTAATAGCGGGTCAGGTAGGCACTGAAGACAGAGTTCGCCAGCATCGCGCAGAGTGGTGCCAGAAAGTATCCGATCAGCATTTCCTGCAGCTTCACGCTGCTGGAGCTGATTCTGGTTTTCAGTGCAGGGTTCTTGAAGAATTTATCCATGGTGCCTTCCTCTCTAATACTGTGTTGAAATGATGTTCTTCTAAGGATAAATGTCAATAAAAGGTCATAAGAAAACGAACAATAAAAATAAAAGCAATTAAAAAATAGAAAACGATAGAAATAAATGAAAGACAGCAAAAAGATATAATATATAAAATCAAAACAATATAAAAGCAAAGAAGAACAAAGAAAAACTAAGAAAAACTAAGAAAAACAATGGAACCCCAAAGCCATAGATCCCCTTGCCTTTGGGGGATCAACCTGTGCTTTCCTTCTGTGAAAGCATGCCGAAAAGCTCCGGGCAGGATCTCCCCCACGGAGACCCCCACCTCTGCTTCGGGCTCAATGGCCAAGGCGGGGATCTCCAGGATTCATAATGCCAGTCAGGCAGCTTCGCGGCCTTGCGAATCCTATCTGGACCTCAGTCCTTCATACTGCCTGAAGCATACGCACTGTGTCAAAAACAGCCTATGCTTTAAGCCGCAGCGCTATTCTCACTTGTCTCACTTTTCCTGACGCTGAAGAAGGAGGCCAGGCAGGCAAGCACAGCGGCGATGGCCATCGCTCCCAGGGCGATCAGGGCGCTTCTGAGATCAGCCATGTTCTGCTCGTTGTTCTCAAAGGTCATGACAGCGGCGATTCCGTTGACACGGGAATTGAGCAGGGTCAGAAAGGCAAATATCAAAAGAGCCGGCGATGCAATGGGGAAGAGGTCCAGGAAGGTCGTGACGGATTTTCCCGCGATGCACCAGATGAGAGAGAGCAGAATCGCCGCGCCTGCGCTTGCGAGCACAGGAGTACTTCTCCCAAGGTTTGAGAAATAGGTGGTATTCGTGTTGATCAGATAGAAAGCCAGTCCAATAAGGGCGGCCGCGATCGCCAGCAGGTTGACAATCGACCCCAAAGCGGAACGTTTGGAACGGTTCATCGTAATGTCCTCCGTAAACTTGGATTACTCTGCCAAATGGGTCAGGGATGCCGGCTTTCCTGACGCTTTATTTTTTTCTGCGCAGGAAGAACATCAGCATCGAGAACAGGAACAGCGCGGAAAAGACGTAGGTCAGGTTCTGGATCAGGTCGTCATACCAGGTGTTGACCGTCTCCAGGTGGGAGTTGGGAACCAGGCCGTCCATGGCGTTGGAATTGGCCAGAGCGTAGTTCTGCATCTTCATGCACCACTTGAGCGCTTCCTGGATGGTCTGATCCTGACCAATGGTCTCCTCATTCCAGCTCAGTGCCGGGTAATAGCCGGCCACAGCATCCAGCGTATTGTCACCGGTATTGCAGGACATGGTGACTCCATTCTGGACCGCTTCCTTCAGGCAGACATAGTTCGGATCCATGATAAAGTCCTCACTCTTGAGCCCATAGAAGCCGAACTCGCCGTGGAGGATGTTTTTCTGCAGACCCTCGTGGGAATTGTCCGTATAGAGGCCGGCCCGGTTGTAAGCGGTCATGACGCCGAGCACCTTTGCGTCCTCGATGGGAGACTGCATCGCGCGGATGTCTCCTTCCCGGGCTTTCTGCTCTGTCATGAAGGGAGCTACACCGGTTCGGTTCATCTCCGTGTCATTGAAGGCGAAATGCTTGACCGCGGCGATCACGCCGTAAGCCTGCTCACCCTCCGCCTCGGCGGCGCCCAGGAAGGAGGAGAGTACCGGGTCTTCTGAGAAATACTCCAGGTTCCGCGCGCAGTAGGGCAGACGGTGCAGGTTTGCGGAGATTCCCCAGAGAATGGTGCAGTTGGACCAGAGGGAGAAGTTCCCGACGATCCTGCCCCACTCATTGACCAGATCCTTGTTGAAGGTCTGGGCGACAACGATGTTGTTGGCCATGATATTGCCACGGAAGCTGGCGTTTCTGTCATCTTCCGCAAAGGCGCAGGGATCGCCCGAGGACAGGTCATGGTTGGCATACTGTCCCAAAGGATAACTGGAATAACCGGTGGGGCCGTCATTCTGAATGGCTTCCGGGGAGGAGATCGAGTCGATCGGCTTTGTGCTGGTGCCGCCGAATGCGGTTCGGATCAGGGCTTCGGACAGCTGCATCTGGTCAATCAGCTGATCATATCGCGGGTCCTCCCTGTCACTGACCCCCTTCAGGTTCGCCAGTGTCAGTCCATTTTCCGCGCCCCAGACCACCGTACCTTCTCCGCCGGTCTGATACTCGTAGAGATCATTGTCCAGGATGTCCAGCATTTCTTCTGTGGCTGTGAGACCGGAATAGGTCTTTGGGAAAGTTCCGGCCCAGTCACTCCTCGTCAGATAGGTGACCGTATCCGGCAGCCATTCATTCAGATCCATATCCGAGAGCTGGTTTTCCACAGCTGTCCCATTTTTCGTCAGCGCAAAGCTTTCCCGGTCAAAGGCATCCAGGGTCCACAGCTTTACAGCTGATTTGTCCCCATTTTCCGTCATGCCGTCAGAAACTTTCTTCCCCTGGGCGGCAAGGACATTGTTCAGCGCCTCATGTGCCCCGTTTCCGACCGTGAAGTAATAGTCCCCATCATCCAGGATGTAGCATCCTTTTGTTCCGGCAGCGTTGTCTGATGTGGAATCCCAGCTGGCCATATAGTTGAGGCTTGCCTGAATTTCCACCGTTTCGGACTGGCCGGGCTCTATGATGCCCGTCTTTTCGAAATCCAGAAGCTGGATTGCGGACTTTTCCACACCGTGCTCGATATCATAGTCGGTATAGGGGACAGACACATACAGCTGGACTGCGTCCCTGCCGGGGACATCTCCGGTGTTTTTTACAGAAACAGAAACCTTTGCCTCTTTGGCGGCGAGATCCACGTCGAGGGATTCGATTTTCTGCTCGAAGCTGGTGTAGGAGAGGCCAAAGCCAAAGGGATAGGTCACCTCATTTTCATAGGTCCAGGCTCCGCCTGTGCTGCCCACTTCACTGTCCGCGCCGCCTTGCCCGAGGACGGTGTCCGCGTAGCGGGTCTCATAATACTTGTAGCCGGTATAGATCCCCTCCGCTTCCACGATGGCATCATTGATGTATTTACTCGGATCCGCGTTTGCCCACATGAGATCGCCATAGTTCATGGCGGCCGGAGAGATGGAGTTGTCCACTGCGTAGGTATCGGTCAGATGACCGCTCGGGTTTGCATCTCCCTTCAAAAGGTCCGCGACACCGTAGAAGCCATAACTTCCAGGCGTGCCCACCTGGAGGATCGCGTCGATGTCCGGATCCCTGGCGAGCTCATCGATCTCCATGGGGTTGCCGTTGTTCAAAAGGATAATCAGCTTGCCGCCGGAAGCCTTTTTGGATGCCGCCGCCTCCTTTATGAGATTCCGCTCATCGTCGGAAAGGCCCAGGGGATCCTTCTGATTCAGCCCATCCGCCGGGTTTACGCCCGCTTCCCCGGGGGTATAGTCCGCATTCTCAGAGCCGGCCCGCCCGATGGTCACGATCAGCACGTTGTACTCGCTCAGCGAATCCTTCCAGGAAGCATCTGCCTCGTCCAGTTCCGCCACGGAGGGTTCCTTGTCCGTATAGACACCGCCGACCGAAGGCGCTGTCAGATTGAGGTACTCCGCCGTACCGGTCCAGGTCTGTACTTCCGACTTGAAGATTGCCTTTACCTGATCCAGGCTGTAGAGGCTCTTCAGGGTATCATTCAGAGAGAAACCCCGATTCTCCAGGGCGCCCACCAGATCCACTGTATCCGCGTCTGTTCCGTGGTTCTCCGCTGCTGTCGGCCCCAGGATGGCCCCTTTGTTGGGATAGTAGGAGGAGAATCCCAGAAGGGAGACTTTTCCCAGCTCCTCAGCGGAGAGCGGCAGGGCCTGGTTTTCGTTTTTGAGGAGGACACTGCCTTCCTCGCTCATCCTTTCCCCGATGTCCGCCATGGCCTGCACCAACTCTGTGGTTGAGGCGTAATCGGAGCTGTATGTATACAGGTCATCGAGATTGACCTCGCCGTCGATCACAATCCGGGTACTGGAAGTCCCAAGGAATTTGTCGATGTCCGTGCGATGGTCTGCTACCAGGCTTTTTGCGGTCACTGAGGTGACCAGAAGCATGGCCGTTGTTGCGGAAAGTCCGCGCCAGATCTGAGATCGTCGAAGCATCTTTCTCTCCTTTCAGAATCAGAATAGAT
>CADBUA010000491.1 GCA_902797665.1 uncultured Lachnospiraceae bacterium
AGGATCCGGTGAAAAAGCAGCATCTAAAAGCCAAATGAAAAAAGCAAAAAGGCAAAGCAAAAGCAAAACAGCAGTCAAAGCAGGGACCTGGGAAATGACCGATAGAATAGATATAGAAGGAGTTGCCGGATCTTGACATAACGCAACGGACGTTATACAATGAGCGTTGCATGATAGAGGCCTGGATCTTGCCTGATCAGAAGGGAGCAGAATTCCGGAGAGCTTTGGTTAACTAGAACTCGCCTTTGATTGTCAGATGGAGAATGAGACAGGAGCAAATAGACGCTTGCAGCTGGAGGTACGAAGAAAAGAGCTGAGACTGTCCAGCCCGCTTTGCGCGCCTGCTGCGCAAAGCGAGGCCGTGCATTTCAAAAGCAAAGGCCGGGCACACATTGCATGAAGCGGCAGGATCCTGCGCCCGGCCGAATGCCTAAAGGAGCCTGCGACCAGACAGCTACAGGAGATTTGGGCCGGACACAGGGACACAAAGCGTACAGACGCAGAGTCAGTTATCTTTCAGAGATGGCGGCTCTTTTTTGTTTTTCTCGGGATGATCTGTGCCTTTATGAAGAGGAAATCCCCATCCAGGTCTGCAGCAGGGAATGGGAATGACGGGTCTCAGAGACAGATTTGTGACCGCGGTGCCCGTGATCCCCGAAGGGCAGTATCTGCCAGCAGGATCCTTTGGGGGATGCCCGCGCGCCTTATACTCGCGGCCAAGAGAATTTGCCGCCTGCTGTCCGGAACTGCGGTATATGGGGAGGCCCTGACGATTCGCCTGCGGCAAATCCTAAGTGCCTCTCGTATAATTCGCGGATGAATGCGCTTGTGGGGATATCTGATCCGGGCTGCGCCTGGATGAGCATGGCTGTGAGAGTGATCACGGCAGCCGGGATCAGGTCAAAGGCCATGGCGGAGATGCTGAACGCTCTGTCTGGACCTTGCGATTTCTGGACGATTTGAGCGGCTTCGTACTTTCCTGGCGCTTGTGTTCAGCAGCATTTTGGGTTTTTCTTCCTCAGAGGAAAGGCTGACTTGCCTGAGTGTTTCATCCAGCCTCTGAAAACGAACAAAAGAGTAATAAAGCTACTGTCCAGTCCGCTTTGCGCGCCTTGTGCTGAGCGTGAAAACACAGGACAAAAGTGAAGGACGGTCGCTGCTTCATGCGGGCGTAGAAGCCTGCGCCCGGCAGCGTACCTTTCAGGCGTTTGCGGCTGGACAGGTAAAAAAGAATGGAGAGCCCTATGGATCATATGACAGCCAAGGTCAGCTGTTTTTCGAGAGCCTTTCACTTCAGAGACAATACAGACTGGATTTATAAAGATGATGCTGCGGGAAAGCTTCTGACAGAGGAGGAGTATAAAGCCATCGCGACGAACATGACCTCCGGCATTTCCTATTTTGCGCCTGGCTTTCAGGGGAGTGGAGAGGAAGCTTTGCGCTTCATCGTGGAACAGTTTTTGTCTCCATCGGTCCTTCTGAGAAGCGCCTTCTGCGAGAGAGCTTTTAGAATGCAGGAAGAATCCGGTGTCCGGCAGGTGCTTCTGTTTGCCGCCGGTTATGATTCTTTTGCCTTCCATGCAGGGAAGGAGATCCATGTCTTTGAACTGGACCAGGAATCCCTTATCGAGGAGAAGAAAGAGAGAGTCGCCGCTTCTGGACTTATGCTTCACTGTTCCATCTCGTATCTGGCGGTGGACCTGTCGCTGGCAGGATGGTCTGCAGCTCTGAAAGAGGAGGGCTTTCATCCTGAAGATGGCGCTTTCGGGAGCCTGCTTGGGATCAGCTATTACCTGGAGAAGCGTGTGTTCCGGAGACTTCTTCTGGAAATCGCGGACATCTTTCAGAAGGATGCAGCCATCTGTTTTGATTATCCGGCCTACGAGGCGGGGGAGGCGTCCAGGAAGAACCGCGCGCTTGCGGCAGAGGCCAGAGAAGAAATGAAGGCGGAGTATACCCCCGATGAGATGAAAGAACTGCTCCGGGAATGCGGATTTCAGATCCGGAGGGAGATCGGCAGTGAAGAGGCTTCAAAGGAATTCTGCGAAGAATGGAACAGGAAGAATCCAGGGCACCGGATCCTGGCACCGGGAGGGGTACATTACTGCCTGGCAGTCAGGAGCTAGCTGAAATAGACAGGCAAGAGCACAGTAAATATATATAGAAATGCACAGATAAAAACATTAAACGATAACATCTTCGGAATGATAGAAAAAGAGAAAAATAAATTATATATATTGATAAAATCGAATAAAAATAAATCTAAATAAGAGTAAATATTAACATAGACATACGCATAAGCATAAATATAAGCGTAAAAGTACGCATAAGAATAAGCATACGCATAAGCATAAGTACAAGCACTGGAAACGGAAAGCTCGAACGGATTTAAGGAATTGGATGCAGAGACGGGAGAGGGAGTCCATGATCAGAACGGAGCGTCTGACCCTGCGGAAGATGTCATCCACGGATTTTGAAGCATTTGATGCGGTGCTTGGCGATACAGAGAATATGCGGCATTCTCCCTGCACTTTTGACGAGAAGCGGGTGAAAAACTGGATTCTCTCCAAGCAGAAGCGGTATCAGATTCTGGGCTTTGGCCTCTTTGCTGTGTGCCTCGGGGAGACAGGCGAGAGGATCGGTGATGCGGGGCTTACGACGCAGGTCATACACGACATCATCCGTCCGGAGATTGGTTAACATATCCGGAGGGGCATGAAGAGAAAAGGCTATGCGAAGGAGGCTTCCATTGCGGTCCGGGCCTGGGCTTTTACAGACACACCTTTGGGATCCTTTATTCTTATTTGAAGTTCAGCAATGAAGCCTCCGCCAGGACCGCCTGTGTCTGGGGCTGCCATTTCCATGAGGAATACACACAGACGCGGCGAATCAGAAGATCCATGTCTGCGCCATGCCGCGGGAGGAGAGGGCAGGAGTGGGCAGGATACGGGGATAAAATAAACGTGCATTTACACAAGATTTACGGGAAGCTGTTTTCAACATGAACTTCTCCCGCTGGAAGCCCTTCACAGTTGAGAGGGAAAAGGAGACGCTGCGCCTGGAAATCCAGTACCTTTCCAGCCCCCAGGTGTCTTAAGGCACGAGGCTCGGGCTGAGGCTCCTACGCCCGCATTGAATGTACGCCCGGCCTTTGCTTTTACTCAGCATTATCACTCTTGGCCAAAGCACGTAAAGCTGACTGGGCAGTTACGGAATCTAAAGCATCGGATTCTTTATAGCGGGAACCATTTGAATCTGCCAGGTGTTTTCACCGGTATATGCCCGCTCGCGCCAATTTAGTCGCAAATTCTCGCGCTCGTGGGTATATTGCGGGAAGGTTTTCTCCTTGTCTGGCCCATTGTGCGGAATCTCCCGGAGGGCATCTCTCAAAAGCCGAAAATGGACTCAGGATCCGTCATCCTTGGCGTGAGGCTGATGTCTGCAGTTTTCTCTGCCGGTGTGGGGCGGAGTGTGGGGAGAAGATAGAGAGGAAAGAGGAGAAAGAGGAAAACGAGGAGAGCGAGGAGATCGAGGAGATCGAGAAGATAGCGGAGATCGAGGAGATCGAGGAAATAGAGGAAATAGAGGAAATAGAGGAGATCGAGGCGAGGGAGATTCTTCCAGAGGAAATCCAGACAGCTGTTTTTAGCTGCTGATCGAATTCATCTCTGAAAACAGGGCAGCGTCAAAAAGTCTGATAGACCTCAAAATAGTGCAACTGTCCCTGATAATAAGATTCACCAGGCGGTTTTGTATCAGAGGCCAGGAGAGACCAAAAAGATAGAAGAAACAAAGAAACAGGACTCTGGCACAATGGTGGCACTTTGCCAAAAAGAAGATGGAGAAAATGGCGAAATAGAATCTGGAAGAGCCTTTTTCGGCTTGGTCTTTTGCATGGTCTTTTCGAGCGGGAGGCAGAGAAAGAACTTCACGATGAACTGCGACAGGAGAGAAGAAAGAGAAAGAGAGCATGTTTGACGCAAAACAGATAAAATGAGGCAGTGTCAAACAGAAGACATCATTCTCAAGGAAAACCCTATGGGCATGCCTCCTGTATGACACCACCAGGATTCTTTGCCTTTTGAGATTTTTGAGCAGGGAAAAGGATAATTGAACTTCAGGACAGAACCTGCTCACGATGATCTATGTGACTTGGAAAGGGCAGCAGGAGGCGTTGGAGACTCGATCTTTGCCTAATGCCGGGATTTCTGGGCTTCAGCTTCTGAAGACATTCTCTCAGCTGTCCATATCTTCTGTTTTGGCCGTTTGTCTCAATTTTGTCTTTGGATCAGTATCAGGATCCATCTCTGCCAAGCCGCAGTCTGGAGGCCTGCGCCAGGGAGAAACTGGGGACTACCATCATGCAATGACGTTTACGTAACGGACATGATCGATGTTGATTCAAATGCTGCGCCTGGTTTTTTGACAGACAAGTGAATCGTTATGGGCAGAAAGGACATTCGCGGGACTCCCTCTGCTGAGGCGAGGATGCAGGGCTATCCTGATGCAGGGTCTTTGGAACACTTGCTTACTGGGAAACACCAGGATTTGGCAAATGCGTGATCGACAGCTGCCAAAACGCTCAAATCGGACTGCAAATCCGCTCACTCACGGGTATAGAAGCGGATGTTCGCGTGGAGGGTGAAAGCAGAAAGAAGGATCGTCCAGGACCTGATCTTTTGAACGGAAGCCGGATGAGTGGGATCCCCCGTGATGCGCCAACAGTTGATTCATTTCTTGCGTTCACTTTCAGACACCGGGCAGGTGTCTGAGACAGAATGTAAAAACGGCAGCTTTCAAGGTCTCCAGGCAGTTTTCTTCATTGTTTGCGCTGCTGATGAGGGCTGGCTGCCTCTCGGCGGGGGGTGTTTGACTCCGGCTGCGGGAGAATCAGGCAAGGACGTATGAAGCATACGGATCGGCCGAAAGCGATCATGACCGCTGGGATCGGCTGCATTTCATCATACTGCTTGCTCCTGGCAAGGCAGGCTATGAACCTTCTTTAATGTATGGGGATCAGAGAGGAACATGAAGGAGAAAGATGGAGGAGGAGAGAAACATGGCAGGGACCCGTATGAAGAGAGTGCTGATCATCGGGTGCCCAGGGAGCGGCAAGAGCACCTTTGCCCGAGGACTTCATGAGAAAACCGGGATTTTGCTTATCCATCTGGATCAGATCTATCACCTCCCTGACAGAACAACGGTATCAAGGCTGGAATTTGATCAAAAGTTGTCGGAGATCCTCCGAAAGGAGGCCTGGATCCTGGATGGTAATTACAGTAGAACGATGAAGATCCGCCTTCAGGCATGCGACACCGTTTTCTTCCTGGATTTTCCATTGGAGGACTGCCTGGAAGGGGCAATCTCCAGAATAGGAAAGAAGAGAGAAGACTTTCCCTGGGTGGAGGCGAAACTGGACCCGGAATTCAGGCAGTTTATTCTGGACTTTCAGACCAAAACGAGGCCAGGGATTTACGAGCTCCTGAACGGGGTGCAGAGAGACATCCGCGTCGTGATTTTCCATTCAAGGAGAGAAGCGGATGATTATCTGGACCATCTGTGAAAGCGCCGGACAGGTGAAGCAACGGAAGGAGAGGAAGCTATCTCCGCGCGCGGGAGAGCCTTCAAAAATGTGGCGCGATCGGGTGTATATCGCTCCAGCAGCTGGTAAATCCGAAAGGTTCTGGCGACAAAATCTGTCAGGAATGTGTGGGGCAGAAGAGCTGGGCGTTTATGCAGGAGCAGCGTTCGGGAAAAGCGAAAGAACAGGATGCGGAAAGAGAAGGATCCTGAGAAAAGGGGATGGGTGATACATATCGGCGGTTGCACAACGAGAGATACGCAAACATGGGACTTCTCCCCTCTGGAGAAGCAGACCGGGGGAAATGTGCCAGAGAACTCAAAAGAACTGCCAAAACGACACCAGACAAAAACAAGATCATATCAAAGCAATGTCAGTTTATAGCGGGAAGCATTCGGATTGGCCAAGTGTTTCAGCGGTATATGCCCGCTTGCGCCAATTTAGTCGCAGATTCCCGCACTCGCGGGTATATCAGCAAATGAAGCCCGGAACAATTAAACCCAATCGATACCAGAAAGCTTAGGGTAACTGTCAAGTCCCTTTGGCCCTTTGTCGCCGGGCGAGGTCATACATTTCAAAAGTAAGGGCCGGCCGCGCATTGCATTAGGCGGCAGGAGCCTTTGCCCGGCCGAATGCCTGCAGGAACTTGTGACTGGACAGTTCAGGATCAGAATAATTCACCAAACCGAAACCAGTTGAAAAAGAGAAGAACTGATTTCGAGATCGAATGTGAAAGGGAAAAAGGGGAAAAGACGAATGACAGAGTTAAGAGAGAAAACCATCAGGCAGTATATGGGGATTCTTGCAGCTGCCCTGTCCTACATCGTCGTTCATGAAGGCGCTCACCTTCTGGCCGCTGTCTGTTTTGGCGTTTTCCGGGGAATTCACGTCCTCGGACTCGGTGTTCAGGTTGATGTTTACCGGGAACTGATGACGGATGACCAGCTGGGATACTTCTGCATGGCCGGCCCGGCAGCTACGGAGTGTGCCGCACTGGTTCTGACGTTTTTCAGAAAACGCAATGTCCGTATAAAAAGCCTGATGCTTAAGGCTGCTCTCTACTATATTACACTGGCCATGCTGCTGGTCGATCCCCTTTATCTGAGCCTGCTTTACGGCTTCTTCGGTGGAGGAGACATGAATGGGATTCGACTTCTGATCCCAGAAGGGGCCGCGAGAGTGTTTTTCGGACTGCTTTGTGCTGTGAACGCGATGATTTCATGGAAACTCGTTTTCCGGGATTATCAACTTTCTTTTCAAAAACAAGACTGAGACGTTGAAGGCAGAATCCTCCGACGGGAAAGACGGATAACAAGGCAAATATTATAATGAAATAAAAATTTTTTATGATTAAATAATAAGTATAAATAGAGGAAAAAATAAAATATACAAGTTAAAAATGATTAAATTCATAAAGATACGGCATATTCAACATGTTAGTAAGATTAGAATATTGATAAACAAAGAAAATATAAATAAAAAATACTATATAATCGTCTAAAACGTTTCTTTAAAGTGAACAATGTGGATTATAACGGGGATTATTCTTTGGAAATGGAACGGAGGCATATGATGAAAGAAAATGGAAAAGACCGTCGGATTGTGAATTATGTATGGCAGAGCTACCTGCTCTTCTGGGGGATGGTTCTCCTGATCTGCGGCGGCGCGAGCTTGATTTTTCATGCAGGTCCGCTGACGATGCGGATTCTGTCCAATATCTGTGCCTGGTCCCCGACGATCCTGCTTTTGACGGGCCATCAGTATTTTCTCAGAGGGAAGGGAATCAAAGCCTTCTACAGAGAAGCCTTTGCTGGAGAGATCAGATATGGACTTCTCTTCACAGCGGCTCTGCTGACGCTCTCTGCCACCATCCTTGCGGTGCTTGTCACGGGAGTGCTGGAAAAAAGAAGTTTTGCAAGCTTCTGGTCAATGGGTGGATACTCCTTCCTGGCATCGTTTCTGTTTTCCATCACAACAGGGCCGACAGGGGAAGAATCCGGATGGAGAGGCTATCTGAGACCGCTTCTGAATGAACGCTTTGACTACGTCAGGTCCTGCACCCTTCAGGGGGTGATCTGGGCTTTCTGGCACACGGTGCTTTGGTTTGTGGACTCTGATTTTACGGGGCTGGACCTGATCCCCTATGTCCTGTCAAATGTGATTGTCATGACCGGACTCTGCTTTATAATGAACCTTGTCATGAACCGTTACAACAACCTGATCTATGGGATCGTGATCCACTTCTGCTTCAACTTTCTCTATTGCTTTCTCCATGCTGGAATCACTTTCTATATGGTTCTCTCCGCCATTTACCTTCTTCTCATTGGATTTTGCATTGTACTGAATCAGCGCGGTGAAGCGAGAGCTGAGCGGCTTTGAAAAGCGGATGTATGGTGAGAGAAGAAAGACGCTTTGAGGGAGAGAAGAACAGAACAGAATGGAATAGAATAGAATAGTCATAAAGAAATATTTAATGATATGATATATGTAAGAGAAAATATGAAACGCTTAATGATTTCAAACAAACAGATAGTAGTTTAAAAGACATTATGCATCCGAAAATCAGCCTGAACTGGAAACAGGCAAGAAAGATGAGAGCTGACCAGCCGCAGCTGCCTGCAGGCATTCAGCCGCGCGCGGGCTCCTGTGCCTGTATGGAATGTGTTCCTGGCCTTTGTTTTTGAGCTGTATTATGACACTCGGCG
>CADBUA010000492.1 GCA_902797665.1 uncultured Lachnospiraceae bacterium
AAAGGCCTTCCATAAAGACCTCCGCAAAAGAGGGAGGCCAAAGCCCCCTGCTGTCTCAAAGCACTTCATTCAGCCAGTCCTTCACTTTTCCGAGATTATCGTCCGAAAAGTAGGCGTCTGCCGCGTGCATGTAGTCCGGGAACATCTCATAGAAGACCCTGTCAGATCCGAGCTTTCCCCTTAATAGATAGGCCATGTGCTCCCCGGATGTCGGAGGCACGGTGATATCCGAGCCGCCATACCAGATCAGAGCGGAAAGGTCACTCTCCGAATTCAGGTTCTTCTCCATGTAGTAGAAAGGATCCATGGCGTTATGCTCTTCTTCTGTCATCTCGGACATGTGTTTTCTCAGCCAGAACTCCTCCACATTGTGATACTCGTCCTGCCCCTTCAGATTGACATTCACCCAGCCCATCGAAAGATCCCGAATCCAGGCCGGCACCCCCATGAGCCTGTATTCTTCCTCCTGCTTCCCCATCTCAACTGCGCCGTAAAAGTTCAGGACCGCGGAGACGGAGGCGGAAACGCTGCCTTCGGTATCTTCTTCCCCAATATAGGCCAGGCTGTTGAATTCCTCATCGTTTGTCACCGCTGCCATGGTACAGAGATAGCCACCGGCAGACTCGCCCCAGATGGCGAATTTCTCCGGGTCAATCCCATAGTCTTCTGCGTTTGCCCGAAGGTAACGAACCGCGCACTTCACGTCCTCCAGGGCCGCCGGAAAAGCGGCCTCCTGGGCCAGGCGGTAGTTGAGAGAGGCACAGGCAAAGCCCTGGTCCCGGAAGTAGCGATACATGAACTGCGCCTGACGGGAATGGGCGTCATTTGTGACAAAGCCACCGCCATGCACCAGGATGAGAAGGGGAAGAAGCTCCTTCTGATCTGCCCCCGTATCCGGGATGTAGAGGTTCAGGGTATCCGACTCTGAGACATCGGAGTACTGGAGATCTGCGTAGGTCGTTCCACCCGCCCAGTCCGTGGAGCGATCCAGTTTGAGCTTTTCCGGAAGCAGGTTGTGGAAAAGGATTTTTGTCAGGTGCCAGTTGGCCGACAGGGCAATCGCGAAGATCCCGACGAGGACCAGCAGCGCGCAGCCGATTCCTTTCAAAGCTTTCTTCATTTTTCCCCCTTGTGTTTTTGAAAATGATTGTTATTTCATCCTATATGTCTCTGTTTCGTAGCTCCAGTGGCAAGCGCCTTCAGGCATTTTGCCGGGCACATGCTCCTGTTGTCGCATTCAATGCGCGCCCGGCCTTTGCTTTTGAACTGTTTGACCTCTCCCGGAACCAAGCGGTCAAAGCGGACTTGACAGTTCCTCTGTTTCTTCACTTCTGCAGCTCTTTCATCTGTGTTTCTGATTTTCTGCAGTTCCGAGCTCCTGCAGCTCTTTCATCTGCATTTCTGTACTTCTGCAGTCCTGCACTTTCTCCAGGCTTCAGGAAGTCTCTTCAGCGCAGGGTGAAAGAGAGAAAATCAAAGGATCCGGTCCCCTTGAAGCGGAAGAAGAGAGCTGACTTTCCGTAGAGATCTGCCCGGCTGATCAGGGGCTTCCCGCTGGCGTCTTTCTCTCCTGATGGAAGGGCGAGGTCCGCACTGAAGGTCTGCTCTTGACGTCCTCTGGACGCTATCCGGATCAGCGCGGCAGCCTCCCCCTTCTCGGTCAGGCTGATGGAGAGCTCTCCCTCAGCCTTTCCACGTACAGTCACAGAGATTTTCTTCGTCTGGGAAAGATCAAAGTACTTGAAGCCGGCCAGCGCGCCATCGCACATGTTCGCGATATACTGATCCTCTCCCTCCTCCCTGTCGCCGCCGTCCTGGGTCAGATAGGGGCAGCCGGCTTTCGGATACTTGATCATGCTGAGAAAACGGGTCCCTTTGCTTCCGTAAAGGTTGCAGACACAATAACTTGGGTAGGTCCCTCTGCCGCG
The DNA here is from genome assembly GCA_902797665.1 of uncultured Lachnospiraceae bacterium. GTDB lineage: Bacteria > Bacillota > Clostridia > Lachnospirales > Lachnospiraceae > Porcincola. The sequence continues at coordinate 1,929 of CADBUA010000492.1, forward strand.
GAGGGGGCCTCCGTTCAACCCACAGGAGGTCATCTCTGCCTGATAGAACTTTCCGTCCTCAAAGCGGATCTCTTCCGCGCAGCCCTGGCGGGAGGACTGCTTGCGGTTTGAATGCCGGTGATAGAAGACATAGTACTTCCCACGGATTTCGATCAGGGATCCATGGGTGTTGCCAGTGTCCATGCGGGCATGGGCGGGATCTGTCACACCTGGCATGCCGATGTCGCCATCGGAGACCAGAACGCCCCCGTAGCTGAAGGGCCCCCTGGGGCTCTTTCCCAGCGCGTAGCAGAGCTCGTGGCTGTTTTTGGAGCTGTAGATGAAGTAGTAGCTGTCCCCGAACTTCCGCATGGAGCTGGCCTCCAGGAAGGGATGTCCCTTATAGGAGCTCGACTCGGAATTGTCCCCCTCGACACCGATATAGTCCGGACCGCTCTTCACCGTCAGCATATCCTCCGGATCGATTTCAAAGCACATCGGCCCTTTGTGGGTCGGCTGCTGCCCGCCTAAAAGAATGGGGTTGCCGGTCAGGGCAAAGCCGGTGTAGAGATAGAGTCTCCCGTCGTCATCCTTGAAAATGCCCGGGTCAAACTGGAAGGGCTCCTGCTTCTTTCCGATGGGTGTTCCGTCCGGGTACTTCACATAGCCCAGGAACCTGTACTTTCCGGCTGGGGTGTCTGAGACCGCCACCGAGATCATCTTCGTGCCGCCCATGAAGTAGTAGAGATAGTATTTCCCGTCCGGTCCCACCGCCATGTCCGGCGCCGCCAGGCCATTGGTCAGCTTAAACTTCGGTGCCGCGGGGTCCTGGTCCCTGCGGAAGATCACACCGTGATACTTCCAGTTCCCCAGATCGTCCACCGGGGCGGACCAGCACACATAATCCCCCAGGCAGAAGTTCAGCCCGTTGAACAGGTCATGTGACCCGTAGACATAAACGCGCCCGTCCACCACATGGGGCTCTCCATCCGGAACATACTCCCAGGATTTCATATAAGGGTTCAGCGCCTGTTTCTTCTCCATCTTCTTACTCCTCCTGATGGTTTTGCTTCTGCCTGCTTCCGATTTCTGTTTCTGTTTTTTCTATCTCTGCTTCTGTTTCTTTCT
>CADBUA010000493.1 GCA_902797665.1 uncultured Lachnospiraceae bacterium
ATTTTCCGGTACATTCAGCGGAGTGATCTGATAGCTGGGAGCTGGAACAGAAATGGAACTGATGGATCAGTCCCTCAGATCTTCCAGGGATTGTTCTCTGGCTCTCTGCCTCAGCATTGCAAGGCGTATCTCCCTTACTGTATGATCTCACAGAGGAGAGATACCCGCGAGCGTGAGAATTTGCGACAGAATTGGCGCGAGCGGGCATATACCGGTGAAACACCTGGCAAATTCGAATGCTTCCCGGTACAGGTCAGGAGCGCTCAGGGGAAGCTTGCGGAAGCGCCTGAGAATCGGGGGAGAAGTATGAGAATCATTTACGATTGTTTTCCAGGCGGGAAAAACAAAGCACTTACGATGAGCTACGATGACGGTAAAATCGAGGACCGCCGCCTGGTCAGGCTTTTCAACGACTACGGGATCAAGGGAACATTCAATCTGAACTCCGGTCTGACAGAGGACAGGATCCCCAGAGAGGAGTGGAAGACCCTTTATCAGGGGCATGAGATTGCCTGTCATACAGCCCTGCATCCGACGATGGAGCGCTGTACAAATGAGCACCTGGCACTGGAGCTTCTGGAGGACAGAAAGGCCCTGGAGGAAATCACCGGCGCCCCGGTCAGGGGGCTGGCGTATCCAAATGGTTCCTTTGACGGACGGAGCCCTGGAATTCTGGAGACCTGCGGGATTCGCTATGCCCGCACAGTCAACAGCAGTCATGACTTCTCCATGCCGAAAGACTATTCCCACTGGAATCCGACCTGCAGCCACAAAGATCCTGCGCTCATGTCCCTGGCGGATGAGTTCCTGGGACTTTTCAAGAAACAGTACATGTATCTCTTCTATGTCTGGGGGCACAGCTGGAACTTTACCCAGGATGACAACTGGGACCTTTGCGAGCGCTTCCTGGAACGGATCGCGGGGAAGGAAGAGATCTGGTACGCGACGAACATCGAGATCGCCGATTACATGGACGCCGCATCAAGGATGCAGGTCGCTGTGGATGCCTCCTTTGCCTACAACCCGAGTGCCATTCCTGTATGGCTGATGTGCTGGGGGCAGGGAGCGGTGGAGTGCCTGCCGGGCAGGGTGACAAAGCTCTGAAGGCTGCATCACCCGATCGGACCTGATATTTCGCATAAAGCCGGAGGATGCGGCTTTTTGAGCGGCCCTGCCGCCTGATGACAGAAATAAATTTTTTAGATTTAAATATTAAGAGGAGGGAAACATCCATGAAAAGAAGACTTGGCTTTCTGTTATTCCTGTCCATGCTGGTTCTGGCTTTTTCCGCCGCGACATCAGCTGCCGCTAAGACGGTCTATCTTGCCGAGAAGGAGCAGTTTTACAGCTATGATCAGAAGAAAAAGAAGTATGAGCTGATCTGGGTGACAGATATCACGTTTGACAAGGATGGACGCCGGATCGGAGAGTCCGGAAAAACGCCCAAGGGAGATCAGACCGCAAAGACGACGACCACGATCAGCTATAAGAATGGCCAGATGGATACTGTGACCACGCTCTACACGGTCAAAAACAGCAGGAATCAAAGCTATAGCAGAAAGGAGACCATCAAGTACAGCTATCAGAATAAGCTTCAGGTTTCCTACACCCGGGAAACGGTCCTGAAACAAAACGGCGGCAGGCAGCTGACCGAGAAGGGAAAGGTTGTGAATGCCTTTGATAAAAAGGGGAATCTGATCGGCTTCAAGGAATATGACGCGGCAGGAAAGCTTGTCAGCAGCACAGCCTATACGCTGGACAAAAACGGGAGAACGATCCGAATCGTGCAGGAGGTCAGCGGAAGAGGGAAGAATACCAGCAGCATCTCCTACTATTCTGACGGGGCACTGAAAACAGTCACAGCGAAAAACGCGGATGGCACAAGCAGCATCACAGATTACAATCCCTACAGTCTGATCACGAAAGTCAGAACGACCCGGGGCGGCATCACCACCACGGACAGCTACAGCTACAGCTACTACAAGAAGGGCTTTCCGAAGGAGAAGGTCCATAGCGTGGATGGGAAGATTATCGAAAAGACCGTGTACTCGAATTTCAAAGCGTTTGCCTATAAGCAGTGAGAGAGAAGAGATTCCGGACGCCGGACGGAGAAAACAGGAGATTTTGATCAGCTGGATCAGTTTGAGTACTTCGATCATTTTGCCAGGCTGAGACACAGGTCCTGCGGATTTCCGTGCTTTTTTCTCGCACTCACCCAAGGTTATCCCGAAAATCAGGAAGAAATACAACAAAATGACCAAAAAACTATTGAATAATCGGGCGCTTTTTGCTAGACTATCGGATATTTGCTGAGGTGCGGCCGGAGGGGCTATTCTGGCTGCTGTACAAAGGAAGGAGAATGGTATGAAAAAGTTATTGTGTGCTCTTCTCACGGGAACGATGATGTTCGGAAGCGCATTCGGCGCTTTCGCAGCAGAGACGGAAGCGGAGCCGGCCGGCGGCTATAAGATCGCCATCATGACCGGTACGACCTCCCAGGGTGAGGAAGAGTACTATGCAGCGACAACGCTGGCAGAGAAGTACCCGGATATCGTTGTACACGATACCTATCCGGACAACTTCTCCTCCGAGGTTGAGACCACGATTTCCAAGCTGATCGCCTTCGCGGAAGATCCGGAAGTCAAGTCCATCATCTTCGTTCAGGCAGTTCAGGGCGCTACCGCTGCTTACACCCAGATCCTTGAGGAGATGGGCCGCGACGACATTCTGCTGATCTCTGGTGTCCCGGCGGAGGATCCGGCCGACATCAGCGCAGCTTCCGATGTGGTTCTGGCGAACGACGAGATCGGCTGCGGCTATCAGGTTGCTGACCTTGCCAATCAGTGGGGCTGCGAAGTTCTGGTCCACTACTCCTTTGCCCGCCACCTTTCCTATGAGACCATCGTTGCGAAGAGAGACGCGATGAAGGCCACTGCAGAAGGCTACGGCATCGAGTTTGTTGAGCGTGACTGCCCGGATCCGACCGGTGACGCGGGCATGAGCGGAGCTCAGGCGGCTGTCCTCGAGGATATCCCGAAGGTTATGGAAGAGAACAAGGGCAAGAAGGTCTGCTTCTACTGCACCAACTGCGGTCTTCAGGTTGCTCTGCAGCAGGCGATCATCGACCAGCCGGATGCCTATTATGCGCTTCCCTGCTGCCCGTCCCCGTATCACGGATTCCAGGAAGCTTTCGGTCTGGAAGCAACCTACGGTGATGTTGACGGTGCAATCCGCAACCTGGCCAAGTACCTCGACGAGCATGACGCGACCGACCGTTTCTCTACATGGGCGCTCCCGGTCAACATGTCCATGATCAACGCCGGCTTTGACTACGCCTGCAAATATGCAGAAGGCAAGACCGATGGGAAGTTCGATATGAACGCGCTCCAGGATTCCTTCAAAGTGGCTGTCGGCGGCGATATCGAGCTCGGAACCTATGTCGACGCAGACAATGTTGAGTATCCCAACTATCTCCTGATCGCCATGGAGCCGATCGATTTCAACGATTATCTTGACTGATCATCGCGCAGATACGCGGGCGTGAGGGGGTTCGAAAAACTCAGGCCCGGGCGGGTAGATCCCCTTGATGGACCTGACAGGTTCAGGGGGGTCCGGGTATAAAAATCGGAGCGGCTGTCCTCATCCATTTCGAGGCAGCCGTTTTTTTTGCTAAGGATAGGCCTGAATTCCGGACAGCTGGCGGAGAAGGAAGAGATTCAGGTCCGGCATGGACAGGATGTGCCGGTGCGCATCCATGATCAGAACTCCGCCGCATAGGACATGGAAAAGCAGGGATGGCGGGATTCCCGCCAGGATTGAAAAATGGGAGGAGGATTTCATCTTGGAAGATTTCATTCTGGAGATGAATCACATCACCAAGCAGTACGGGTCGAACACAGTGCTGAAAGATGTCTCGTTGAAGATCCGTCCGGGTGAAATCCACGCGCTGCTCGGCGAGAACGGCGCGGGAAAAAGCACACTGATGAATATCCTGTTTGGCATGCCGGTGATCCACTCCACCGGCGGGTTCAAGGGAGAGGTCAGCCTGAAGGGCGCTCCGGTGAAGATTGAGTCACCGATGGACGCCATGGAGAAGGGCATTGGCATGGTTCACCAGGAATTCATGCTGATTCCAGGTTTTACCATCACGGATAACATCAAACTGAACCGTGAGATCACAAAGCCCTGGCCGGTCTCGAGACTTCTGGGGAAGGATCTGGAATTGCTTGATGGGGAAGCGATGGCGAAGGACGCCCGGAAAGCTTTGGATGACGTCGGCATGAACATCGACGAATACGCTCCGGTGGCGGGGCTCCCCATCGGGCACATGCAGTTCATAGAAATCGCCCGTGAGATCGACAAGCAGGGTATGCAGCTTCTGGTCTTCGATGAGCCGACGGCTGTCCTGACCGAGAGCGAGGCGCAGCAGCTGCTGAAAGTCATGAAACAGATCGCCGCCCGGGGGATCGCGATCATTTTCATCACCCACAGGCTGGAGGAGGTCATGGACGCCGCGGACAACATCACAATCCTCCGTGACGGGCAGCTCGTGAAGACCCTGAAAAGCTCAGACACCAGCACAGATGAGCTGGCGGCCCTGATGATCGGCCGCGGCGACGAGAGTGTCATCCAGGTGGACAAGCGTGAGGGTGAGGTCAGTGAGAAGATTGCAATGACCATCCGGGACCTCTGGGTCAACATGCCTGGAGAGGTTTGCCGGGGGGTCGATCTGGACGTCCGGGAGGGAGAGATTCTCGGCATCGGAGGACTCGCCGGACAGGGAAAGATCGGAATCCCGAATGGTATCATGGGCCTCTATGAAGCCGTGGGGGATGTGGAGCTTTATGGGGAGAAGATTCCCCTGAACAGCCCCAAAAAGTCCCTTTCCGCCGGGATGGCCATGGTCAGCGAAGACAGGAGAGGCGTCGGCCTGCTTCTGGACCACTCGATTGAGGATAACATCGTGTTCTCCGCCATGCAGATCCACAAGGATTTTCTGACGAAGCTTCATCAGAAGGACACAAAAAGGATCCGCTCCTATGCCCAGGAGATGAAGGAGGAGCTGGATATCCGCTGCACCTCCACTGCCCAGAGCGCGGGTACGCTGTCTGGGGGCAATCAGCAAAAGGTGTGTGTTGCCAGAGCGCTGGCTTTGAACCCGAGATTCCTCTTTGTGGCGGAGCCGACCCGAGGCATCGACATTGGGGCCAAGCAGCTGGTTCTGGAGACCCTGGTCAAGCTGAACAGGGAGAGAAACATGACCATCGTCATGGTGTCATCAGAACTGCAGGAGCTCCGGTCGGTGTGCGACCGGATCGCGATCATTGCCGAAGGCAAGGTCGCGGAGATCCTGAAACCGGACAGCTCCGATACGGAGTTCGGTCTGGCCATGTCCGGCTTCAAGGGCGTCAGAAAGAAAGAGAGTGAGGAGGTGGGCACGGATGAGTGAAGAGACAAAAGGAAAAAAGCCTGTCTCGGGGAAGCGGAGAGCGATTTCCCTGATCCTGTTCCTTCTGGCGGCTGTCCTTCTGGTCCTGGCAGCCCTGGGCCAGTCTCTGAGATCGAAGCAGAGGACCATCGACAACCTCAATACCATGCGGGAGAATGCGGTGCTCCACGCCGCCTCCGGCGGCCTGATTGACAGCATCGCCAACCAGGCTTCGTCGGATAAACTGAAGGAGCTCCGGGCGGACAAAGATTTCCGCAGGATGGGTCTGAACGAAGTCAACAGCAAGACGCAGGCAGCGGCAGATGAGGCCCGCGCTGAGGCGGAAAAGCTATACATGAGCATCGAGGTCACAGACCATGCAGCCATGACGGCGGTGATCGATGAGCTTGGGGGCGATCTTGAGATTGCCGGAAATCAGGAGGAAAAGGAGCGAAGCGCCTACTCTGAGATGTATGTCGAGCTGATTGACACGGTTCCGGACTGGACGGATCTTCGGGACGGGGCGGCGGATGAGGATGCTCTCTTTGACGGACTTGTCTCTTTTGTGCCGGATCTCGGCAAGGAAGAGAACGCGCATCTTCGGGAGAACTTCCTGAAGCTTTCCAACGACAAGGCAGACAAAGAACAGATCGCGGACGAAGCGGAAGCTCTGAATATGCTGACTTCTTCTATGGTTGGCGCGGTCGGAGACTTTACCGAGTACTCCGGCATGGGCGATGACGAAATCTGGGCTGCCCTGACCGAGCTTCTGCCGGAGCTTGAGGAGAGCGGGCATAAGGACGAACTTCTCGCGGCCGCCAAGGAGCACATCGCTGCGGCGGAAAAAGGGGAGACGATTGAGGAGCCGGTGAAGGACGAGGGGGTCGAGACGACCTACGGGACACTGACCGACTATTCCTACTTCGCCGAGAGCCCGGAGCTTTCCAGCTTCAATGAGAAGGCGGACAAAACCTATCAGAGCCTCTGGTCCATCCTGGTGGGCCTGATCCCGGATCTGGAGAAGCTGGACAACAAGATGGCCAACACAATGCGCGAGAACATCGAGCACATTGTATGGCCGGGGAGCGATGACTTCTACACCCGCTATGAGGCCTATATCGGACAGGGAGGCGCGGAGGCGCTGACTGGGTCAGATGCCCGGAACATGACGCTGGCAGCGGATGTTCTGAGGTTTTTGGTCGCTGGCCTGGCAGTCCTCCTGTTTGCGCTGGCTTTTACCTTCTGGAAGGGGCTGGTAAAGCAGTTTGGCGTTCCGAGGACAATCATCTTCCTTTTCTTTGTGTACCTGTGTCTGGCGGCGGTTCTCTACAACATCAGCGTTCCGATGATGCTTGGGAACGTCCTGGAGCGCTTTGGCATGTATGGGATCCTCGTCCTGGCCATGCTTCCCGGCATTCAGTGCGGCATCGGACTGAACATGGGGATGACCATCGGCTGTATCGCCGGCCTTCTGGGCATTGTTCTTTCGCTCCAGTTTGACATGATCGGCATCCCGGCACTGGTCTTTGCCTGCGCGGCGGGTGCGCTGATCTCCGTACCGCTGGGCTTTTGCTATTCCAAGCTTCTGAACCGCATGAAGGGGTCCGAGATGACCATTTCGACTTACGTCGGCTTCTCCTTTGTATCTCTCATGTGCATCGGCTGGATGATGCTCCCATTTAACAATCGAAAGATCATCTGGCTCCTTTCCGGACATGGACTCCGCGTCACGCACTCGCTGCTTGGCTCCTTCGCCCATATCCTCGACAAGTTTGCCGCCTTTAAGGTCTTCGGTATGGAGGTGCCGACAGGGGTGATCCTCTTTGTGCTCCTTTTCTGCTTCCTGATGTGGATTTTCTCCCGGACCAGGACCGGTATCGCCATGACAGCTGCCGGCTCCAACCCGCGCTTCGCGGAAGCGAGCGGCATCAACGTGGATCAGATGCGGACGATCGGGACCATGCTTTCGACGGTTCTGGCCGCGGTCGGGATTGTCATTTACTCACAGGCCTTTGGCTATGCTCAGCTTTACACCGCGCCCAGGCAGCTGGGCTTCATCGCGGCTTCCGCAATCCTGATCGGCGGCGCGACGGTCAGCAAGGCCAAGGTCAGCCATGTGATCGTGGGGACCCTGCTGTTTGAGGGCGTTCTGGTGCTCGGCCAGCAGATCGCGAACTCCGTGGTCGCCGGCGGCGGACTCTCTGAGGTCATGCGGATCATGATCTCCAACGGAATCATCCTGTATGCATTGACTCAGTCAGGAGGTGGCAAGCGTGAATAAGAAGGGCTTTGTCGAACATCTGAAAACATATGCGGTTACCTACCTGTTTATCGCGATCAGTGTCTTCTTCATCATCGTGTCAAACCTTGACACGACTTACGTCGCAAGCCAGCTGCTTTTGAGGCTGAATCGAAATGCCTTCATTGTCCTGGCGCTGATCATCCCGATCATCGCCGGAATGGGCATCAACTTTGCCATCACGATCGGGGCGATGGCGGCGCAGATCGGGCTTCTTTTGACCATCAGCTGGGGCATCAAGGGGATTCTGGGGATTCTGCTCGCGGGACTCATCACCCTGCCGCTGGCTTTAGTCTTCGGCTTTCTGATCGGCCGCCTCCTCAACATGATGAAAGGGCAGGAGACCATCGGCTCGCTGATTCTGGGCTATTTTGCCAACGGCGCCTACCAGCTGCTGTTTTTGTTCATCTTCGGGTCCCTGATCCCATTGTCTGACCGGGTCCGCATTGTTGGGGCCACAGGTGTCCAGAATACCCTGAACCTGACCGGGGATGTCGGCCTCTATAAAGCGATTGACGGGATCTGGCAGATCCCCTTCCTCACCTTCATTCGGGTAATTGGAGGCGCCTTGCTTCTGGTCTCCATTCTGCTCTTTGCGATGAAGAAGATGAAGCTGAAATCCTTCCTGACATGCCTGGTCTTCTCAGGAATCCTGATCGGGCTTTTCCTCATCCCGAAGGTGGCCGGGATCTTTGATGGAAGCAGAAGCCGTGTGATCCGGGTGCCGGTGGTTACCTGGGTCCTGATCGGCATCCTGTGTCTCTTCAACACACTGATCATGCGGACCAAGCTGGGGCAGAAGTTCCGCGCGGTAGGCCAGAGCCAGGAAGTCGCCAACGCGGCAGGCATTGATGTCAACCGCACGAGAATCATCGCCATCATGATCTCCACAGTGCTGGCGGGCTGGGGACAGATCATCTTTATGCAGTCGGACGGTATCGGAACCTTCCAGACTTATGCCGCCCATGAGCAGGTCGGCCTGTATGCGGGCGCCGCGATCCTGGTAGGCGGTGCTTCCATTGACCGCGCGACCAACCTGCAGGCCCTGGTTGGAACCTTCCTGTTCCATTCTCTTTTCATCACTGCGCAGTCGGCAGCTTCGAACCTTTTCGGAGACTCGGCAGTGGGCGAGTACTTCCGGGCATTTTTGTCCTACGGCGTCATCGCGCTGGCACTTGTCATCTACGCGTGGAGAGGAAAAGCTGCGCTGAAGCACGGTGGTGTGGACCTCAGCGAGAGAAAGGCAAAGCAGGCCGCCTGAGAATCTGCCATGTGACAGGGCTGCCCTTTCATATGGCAAATCCCGGCATTAATCTGTGGGAAGTGCAAAGCCTGAAGCTTTGGAGCGTCAAAGCTTCAGGCTTTTTTGCCGGGAGAAATCCGTGAGCCAGGCGGCTTTTGAGGGCAGACAGGCCGGGCACAGACCCCTGTCTCAGAACGGCGCTCTGGCTCTTGAAAGATTACGGGCAGCGAAGTCTGAGATCTATAAAGGACAAAGGATCAGGCAGAGAAGAAAATAAATCGATAATCGACGATAATCGAACATAAAGAGAGCAGGAGAACATGCTGAGCCAGAAGAAGGGATTGGTGAGACGTTTCCAGTGGTATGGCTGAACTGCTGTTTGTGCTAAAATGTGAATGAGATCAGTTGCCTGAAGCATGACTACAGTCCAGAAGGACGCTGCGGCTGCCCTTCACTTTCCATGGGGCTCAGAGTCGAGGCTGCCTGACTGGAGTCATAGATTGCTGGAGGCGGCACCCTGGCGAGATCAGAGGGATGGAATCTGCGAGGGCAAAAAGTGCTGATCCGCACATCGGGCCTCTTCGGGAGAGAAGAAAGGGGAAAAAGCAAAGATGAATTCGAAGGCAAACAAGATCATTCTGGCATTGATACTATGCTTTGCGGTGTTTGGAACGATCATTTCGATGGAGGCATCAGAGACCCAGTCCACTGAGAAGCCGCAGACGGAAACAACAGCGGCAGCGGATCCGGAAAAAGATCCGGAAAAAGATCCGGAA
>CADBUA010000494.1 GCA_902797665.1 uncultured Lachnospiraceae bacterium
GAAAAGCTTGGAATGTTGCTCAGAAAGCTCTGGAATGAAAATATAGCCTATTATGGGAAGATTTACGAATACAGGAAGCGTTCTGGGATCTGATCCTGGGATCTGACCATGGAGCGGTCCAGTGCCCGGAGGACAGATATATCTGCGAGCGTAAGAGCCCGCGCAGATAGCGGCGGACAGGCATAGGCAGGGATGCTTCCGGGTATGATTTACAGCATGAAGCAATGATTGGATTACAGCTTTGTCTGAGCCAAAGGCAGAGCTTTTCGAATAGAAATTCAGGCTATGCGCAGACATAGGGAGGTTATTTATGGAATTTAAGATTAATCATGTTTCTGATATCGAAAAGTTTGAAAAGATGGTAGATAGCTTCCACGGGGAAGCGAAGCTGGTTACCGAGAATGGAGATCAGATGAACCTGAAAAGCAAGCTTTCACAGTTTGCGGCATTCGCGAAGCTGTTCAAGGCGGAGACGATTGACAACATGATCCTGAGAATCTCGGATCCTCAGGACTGCTATCAGGTGATCCGCTACCTGGAGTGCGGAACCTGAGATACCGGGGGAAATCCCAGAGAAGGTTTTGGGGAGTATTTGATATAGAAGGAGAGGCAGCCTGCCTCTCCTTTTTTCGGCTGTAAGCGAAATCCAGGAAATATAGAAGGAATGGAAGGAAGACACCTGCTGAAACCGGGGAACGGCCAGTTCGCTTTGCGCGCCTTCGCCGAATGTAAGAATACAGCGCAAAAGCAAAGGCCAGGCGCAGATTTCATGCGATGACAGGAGCCTGCGCCCGGGCTCAGGCCCTGTGCCCTCCGATCTGCTTGTTCCGCTCAATTCCGGTAGCGCCATCCTGAAGATCTGTTCCCTTCACGACAGCATTTTTTCCAAACTTCTGCTTGATGAGGAGCATGGCCTCCCGAGCCTTCCGCTCCTTTTTGAGGTTCTCTTCCGTTTCCCGCCGCTTCTTCTCCAGGAGGCCGTAGTCTGTGAAGAGATCCATCTGCACATAGGTCTCCTTCTTCCAGGCCTCCTCCGGGAGAACATTGCCGGCGTTTACCGTAATTCGCCTGACAAGAAGGCTGGGGTCTGTGATCTCTTCGTAGAGGGAGAGGAAGGCTTCAGAGATCTCCTTCTCCGAGGAGGAAGGGGAGGAGAGACGCTTTGAGCCATGGGCAGGCTTTGGGACCAGGCGTCCGTAAAAATCTTCAGCCACAGGCCCATGATAGGCCTTCATGATTTCCGGATCCTGGAGGTTCTCCATGTCATAGGAGATGTCCAGGACGCAGAGGTCTGTGAAGAGCTTTTTTTCAAGAAGATCCAGGGCGAGCTGAACGGCCATCTCCCGGACGATGATCCTGGCCTTTTCATGGGGATAGGGCTCCATCAGAACCTGTCCTCCGCCGAGGGAGCTCGATTCCGGCCTGTAGTCCTTGATGTCTTTCATTGTGCAGTTCTCAAAACCCCAGGCATGGTCGATTAAGAGCTCCGCGTTGACCCCGAACATTCGGTAGAGCAGATCCTCATTGTAAAACTCCCCTGCTTTCCCCAGGGAACACCTGGCGATATCGCCCATGGTGAAGAGCCCGACCTTTTCCAGCTTTTTCGAGATCCCTTTTCCAATCCGCCAGAAGTCAGTGAGGGGGCGGTGCGTCCAGAGAAGCTTCCGGTAGGAGATCTCATCGAGCTCTGCGATGCGGACGCCGTTTTCATCCGCCTCCACATGTTTGGCCACGATATCCATGGCGATTTTGGCCAGGTAAAGGTTGCTCCCGATTCCTGCCGTAGCTGTGATGCCGGTATGCGTGTAGACGTCCCGGATCATCCGCTCCGCCAGCTCCCGGGCGGAGAGTCCATAGGCTTTCAGGTAGGAACTGGCGTCGAGCAGCACCTCATCGATGGAGTAGACGTGGATATCCTCCGCCGCGATGTATTTCTTGTAGAGATTATAGATATCTGTGCTGATTTTCATGTAATGGGACATTTGCGGGACTGCGGTGATATAGGAGAGTTCCAGGCTGGGATCCTTTTCAAGTTCCCAACTGTCACAGGATTTCCCACGGAACAGATGCCCCGGGGCAGACCGGAGCCTTTCCCGATTGAGCATGTCCACCTTTGCGGTGACCTCGAAGAGGCGGGCTCTTCCGGGAATTCCATGGGCCCGGAGGCTTGGACTCACCGCCAGGCAGATCGTCTTCTCCGTTCTGCTGATATCTGCTACCACAAGGTTTGTGGTCATTGGATTGAGTCCCCGCTCCGCGCACTCCACGGAGGCGTAAAAGCTTTTGAGATCGATGGCGATAAAGGCATTCGGCATGGCAGATCTCCTGAAAATCAAATGAAATCATCCGCTTCAGTGTATCACGAAGTGGGAGGAAAATGGAGGCGGGCATCTCTGTGGGAAGTTCACCCTGAACCGTGGGATTCTCCGAGTGCTGTCAGCTTTCCGGCCTCCTGCTTTTCCCGGCTTACGGACTGGACAGAAGATGGAGATTTGCTATCATGGTAAGTATTATGAGATTGATTCAAAGGGATTTACAAAAGGGTGCTGAAATTCGCTTAACAATAACTGGTAAAAGATCTACGAAGGTGTGAACGAATAGAAAGACTGGCGACCTGGGAAGCCCGGATGGAAGGAGTGCCTGCTCAGCATTGCCATTCTGGAAAAGATGGCTGTCTATGCACTTCGGCGGAATCAAAGGACGAAAAGCCTTTCGGGACGCCCTCAGCGAATTGTCCCCACATTTTCGAGAAGGAGGTTAACGATTATGATTGTCGATACACTGGATCATCTGGAACTGTATGAGCACCTTCATCCGGGATTCGGGAAGGCACTGCGCCTTCTGCGGGATACGGACTTCTCGGACAAGGAGGATGGCGTGAACTATGAACTGGAAGGGAAGAAGCTGTTCTATTTCCTTGGGACAGATGAAAGCAGGATGGTGAATGATACCCCGGAAGCCCATACCCGCTACATCGACATTCAGTTCCACATAAGCGGGAGAAGCTGTATCGACACGGCGCCTCCTGAGTCGATGACGGAAGAAGTGCTCCCGCGGCCGCAGGGGGATACATGCTTCTATCATGGAGGGGACTGCTCCAGGGTGCTTCTTGAGAAGAAAAGGTTTGCGATCCTCTTCCCCTGGGACGCGCACGCGCCGGGCATCGCTGTGGGAGAACCGGAGCTGGGGAGAAAGTGTGTTGTCAAGGTTCTGGCGGATCCCAGCGCTTTTGAAGAAGAAAGAGCCCCTGTGGACTTCGGTCTTCTGGAGAAGCAGGTACGGGCCCTCGCAGAGGCGGATCCGTCCCTCCTCCCGCTTCTGTCCAACACGGCAGCTGTGATTTCTGAGAGCCTTCCGGATGTCAGCTGGGCGGGTTTCTACCTGAGAAGGGGAGAGAAGCTCGTGCTCGGCCCCTTCCAGGGGAAAAATGCCTGCATCCATATCCCGATGGGAAAGGGTGTCTGCGGGACCTCAGCCTTTGAGGACCGGGTTGTAAGGGTGGAGGATGTTCACACTTTCCCGGGACATATTGCGTGTGATGAGAGCTCAAACTCTGAGATTGTTTTGCCGATCCACAGAGA
>CADBUA010000495.1 GCA_902797665.1 uncultured Lachnospiraceae bacterium
TCGGCAAAAGCCGGGAAAGGCGCTGCACATCAGGCAGCTCAGAGATCAGAGAGTCGAAGAAGTGTCAGAATCATGCGGCCCAGGGGCTTGCAGCAGATGAATCTCCTGTCGGGAGGAAACAAAGGGCTTTGAGAAAGCCGGGCAATCCTGCAAATCCTGTAAATCCTGTAAATCCCGTAAATCTTATAAATCCTGTAAATTCCGTAAACCCCGTAAACCCCATAAAATCCATAAAACCGGCAGAAGCAGTAAAGCCGGGGATTCCGGGGGAGTCAGAGGATACGGGATACATGGGGGCTCAGGAGGATCCCGGAGAGGGGAGCGCCAGGGGGAGAAAGCAGGCGGTCCCGGCACCGGGTTTATCTGCTGCGCTTGTCTCTGCTGCATCGCCTGCAGCTGACCCGGCGCCCATCTCAGATGTTTCCGCAGCAGCATCCGAAGGTACTCTTTCTGAAGATGCGTTGGATTCCGTTTATGACGCAGGTTCAAAAGCAGATGCCGGGAAACGCACGCGTCTCGGGACTGATCCTGTTCTTGGTGTTCGACAAAAAGGTGGGGCTGGCATGCGTCATGGCTCTGGATCAGGCTTTGGCACTGCGCATGGGAATGCTCTGCTTTCGAAAGCCTGTGATCCTCCAATCTCAGCCAGGGACATAGACGCGGATGCTGACCTCAGATCCGAGCCAGAGATCCGTGAAAGACAGAATCGGGATCAGGACGATATTAAGCTCTCGGCAGGCTGCCTGGCGGAGGTGAATGGAAAGAAAAAGAAGGGAGGAGCGGAGGAATCCAGTCAGGCACAGGATCTGAAGGCCAGTCAGGAACTGGGCCAGTCATCAGACCTGGAGGTCAGTCAGGAACTGGGCCAGTCATCAGATCTGGAGTTCAATCAGAAGTCCGGTGAGAAGCTGAAGGAATCCCCCTCGGGATCCCAGCCAGCGGCACCATCAGAAGCTGCATCATCCCGATCCCGGGCTATTGCCGGAGATCGGGCTGGAGACGGCAGTCTCCTGCCCGGGCCACGGGAGGGAAAGAAGTATTTCGGGGGATGGGAGAGTCCTTCCCTTGGATCTTTGCTTCTGAATAGCAGGAAGGGGAAAGCTGGCTTTGAAAGCTGCTTTGAAAACCGGTTTGAAAGCTGGTTTGAAAGCTGGATGGAAGGGAAGGAAAAGGAGGAGGGAGAAGGAGAAGAGAAAGAAAAAGAGAAGGAGAAAGAAGGGAACGAGAAAGAAGGGAAAGAGAAAGATGACAAGGACAGGGATAAGGACAGTGACAGGGAAAAGAAGCGGAAAAGCGGGAAGAAGAAAAAGCGCTTCAGGCAGGAGCTGATCAGGACCCTGGAAGAGGAAAAGGACAGGCAGGTAGAGGAGCTTACGCCTCAGGAAGTCGGCAAGGCTTACATGATCCTGACGGAAATCCGGCGCATGTACAGGGCCAAAGCCGTCAGGGTGTTTTTCGAAAAGCAAAAGAATGGAGAAGCCGGAGGACTGAAGGCAAGGTCTTTCTGCTTCGCGCTCTTCCGGACGATCTTTCTGCTTCTCCTGGCGCTGATCACGGGGATCCTGATCTTCCTGGAGCTGAATCATGTGACGGAGATTTCGGAAAAATACGGGGAGATGGCAGAGGCGGTTGGTGGGGAGATGGCTTCCGCGGATGAGATAATCAGCTATGCCCTCAGTTTCAAGGGGATCACCCGCTACACACACGGAAGTTATGGGGGATACAACGAGCCGGCGAAAGCCTGGCCAGCCTACAGCGACTGCTCCTTTTTTGTGCAGAAGATCTTCGAGCACTTCGGGGTCAGAATCGGGGGCTGGACTGGAGAACAGATGAATGATGGCAGTCTGGTCGGAGCCTACAGACCCGGGGACGGGGAGAAGGCCTGGCAGAGCTTATGGGAAAAGGCCGTCCCTGGAGATTTGGTTCTGCTCAACCCCAGCAGTGACAGCTCCAGCGCTTTTTCCCAGCATGCCGCCATCTACATGGGGCGGATCTCAGGAGCTCCCTGGATTGTCGACTGCAGCTCTTCCTACAAGGACGACTTTCCGGGAGGTGGTGTCGGCAAGCGCAGCATTGCCGGCTGGACCGGGCAGCATGTGATGGTCCGCCGGGTTTATACGGGAGGGATCTGCGCCCAGATCGACACCCAGCTTCTGACCGGGGGCTATGACGGTTCAGAATCGAGCATCTGGATCGGCCTTCGCAGAATGGGGCTTCCAGATGCGTCCTGCGCGGCAATCATGGGGAACTGGAGACAGGAGTCCGGCAATAGTGGGATCAGGCCCTGGAGCTGCCAGAACTGCTTTGACGAAGAAAGCTGCAAGGCATATGTGCAGAAGGTCAATTCCGGTCTCATCCCCCTGGAGAGCTTCCGGACGGCCTCCGGTCAGCCGGGGTCAGGAGGCGGGTTTGGGATGGCCCAGTGGACCACATACAGCCGACGGGAAGGGCTCTACAGAAAGTGGGCGGAGATCCGCCGGAAGAATCCGAGTGCCAGCATCGACGATGTGGGCGTTCAGCTTGCCTACCTTTTTGAGGAGCTGCAGCAGAATGATTTCAGGGTCTGTTACGAGTGCCTGAAAAACGAGACCTGGAAAAACGGACTGAGCGTTTATGAGTATGACGCTTCAGGAAACCATGTGATCTGGGTTCAGGAACCCGGGGAATCGGAAAGTGCGCTTCTTGCAAGGAAGAAGCTTTTCGGAATCCGCAACCTCACCATGATCTTCTTCTCCCGCTATGAGGGCGGGTCGACGAGTTCTGACAGCTATCAACTGGACGGAAGTTTGAGATGCCGCCAGGGTTTTGCGGAGGAGATGTACAAAAGCTGCCTGCATCTGGATCCTGAAGACGACACTGGCTACAGCATCTCCCTGGATGTGCCTGACGGGACAGGCGGCATCGATTCATCCGGGGAGGGGAGAAGCGATGCCTTTTACCTGAAGATGTTCGGGTCGGCAGAAGAGATTGCGGACAGGGCTCTGCTCTCCGGCAGCGGAGAGCGTCGGGATGAAGATGGAGGAAAGACCGTGTCTGAAATGGGTACGGGATATGAAGATGAGACTGTATCTGGAACAGGTGCAGGGATTGTGACAGGAACGGCTGCTGGACATGAAAAAGGCAGAGATGACGCAGAGGGGACAGGAAGCGGAAGAAGAGTTGAGGATGAAGGCGGGACCGGTCTCACGGGCCTCTCCCCAGGGACAGAAGCGGAAGATGGGAATTGTCCGACGCTCAGCGGATCCGTCCAGAGACCCGGCAGCACTCATACCGGGGGCAACAACGGCATTAGGGATAACGCGGCTTCGGATATTTCCCTGGACATGGTGGCGCAGGCCTGCAGATACGGAAGGATTCGCTGGGAGATGGAGCCGGAAGCTGAGACAAAACCGGAAATGGAGACGGCGACAGGGATAGAGGAGGAAACGGAGATCCAGGAAATCCAGGAGATTCAGGAGATCCAGGAGGAAGCGGAGATACAGGAAATGGAAGAGCTCTGGCGGGAGCCACACAACTTCAGATCCAATGAACTTCTGACGAAGTACGGTCTGGACAGCTCCCTGACTTATGTCCACCCCGGCTGGTATACAGCTGTGGCGGAAAAGACAGTGAACAGCTGTGAAGGAGCGGACGGCGGATCGCCGGTCACGGTGAAAACCGGATCCAGGGTGGTGGTCATGGCGGCCGGTTTCATGTCCAGCAAAAGCCGGATGGCTGTCATCCGGCTGAGATCCGGCCGCAGTGTTTACTACCCCGTGGCTGATCTGAGATTCCGTGGCGTGATTTTCAATGCGGCGAAAGCCTACACAGGAAGGCAGATCGAGGATTATGCAGCGCAGTATCAGGTAAAGCGCTGCAGCTTCGGGATGCCGGAGGCATCGGCAGA
>CADBUA010000496.1 GCA_902797665.1 uncultured Lachnospiraceae bacterium
ACGACGAAGGAATCGGAGCGCCTCATGCGGCTTCCGCTCTTCTACAACCTGACCGATGAGGAGATGCGCTATGTTGCGCAGTGCATCCTGGAATATCCCGGGTTTTCATGAGCCGCGGGAAGGATCGTCATAGATTTCAGGAAAGGCGGAGAGATGGAAAGATCGATTCTTGAGAGGCTGAAGCCCTACTATATCAAAAAAGCGCTGCGCTATCTCCGCCATTACGGACCGCGGGATTTTCTGGTGCGCGTCCGGGAGCGGCTGACACCGGAGGAGGTTCCCTACGGTCCCTGGTATGAAAAACACCGGGCGGATCAGGAGCGCCTGAAGATGCAGCGAAAGCGCTGCGCAGACCTGAAGGGGAAGGCGGGGAAGGAAGCGGATGTCCTTTTCTCCATCCTTGTCCCCTGCTACAGAACGCCGGAGGGCGCTTTGCGGGAGTTGATCGTGTCCGTGAAGGCACAGAGCTACCCAGGCTGGGAGCTGCTTCTGGCCAACGCAAGCCCGGAAGATGACAGCATGTCCCGGATTCTCCGGGAGGAGGCGGAAAAGGAGCCGAGAATCCATCTCGTCACGCTTCAGAAAAACGAGGGGATCGCCGAGAATACCAATGCCGCCGCCAGAGCCGCCAGGGGGGACTTTTTCTGCTTCCTGGACCATGATGATCTGATCGCGCCGGATGCTTTGTATGAAGCCTGGAGCGTCCTTACAGAGGAGAAGAGGCCCGGGGGAAAGAGAGATTCTGAGAGCACCGGATCCAGGATATCGCCGGATCTTCTCTACACGGATGAGGACAAGATCCGCCAGGATCCCAAGGGGGGACTCTCGCATTTCCAGCCTCATTTCAAGCCGGATTTCAATCTGGACCTTCTGCGCGCCAACAACTATATCTGCCATTTTCTCATGGTCAGAAGGGAGCTTTTCTTTGAGGTGGGAGGTCTGAATGGCGCCTTTGAGGGAGCCCAGGACTATGAGTTTATCCTTCGCTGTGTGGATCGGCTGAGGGAGAATCATTCGATCGCGGATCTCTCCCGGAAAATCCGGCACATCCCGAAGGTGCTTTACTCCTGGCGGATATCGGCCGTCTCCACGGCCGACAATCCGGTCAGCAAGTCGTATGCCTATGAGGCGGGACAGCGGGCCCTGGAGGAGCACTTTGAAAGATGCGGGATCGCAGCGGAGGTCTCCCAGAAGAAGGACCATGGCTTTTATCGGGTAAAGTACCCGTTGACTTCCATGCCCATGGTCTCCATCCTGATTCCGAACTGTGAGGAGAAGGAGACACTTGAGAAATGCATCACAGCGCTCTGGGACAACACAGACTATGAAAAGCTGGAGATCATCGTGCTGGAGAACCACTCCCATTCCCGGGAGATTCTCGACTACTACAGAGAAATCCAGGGGAAAAACCATGTGCGGGTGATCCGGAGAAAGACAGAGGGGCCCTTCAGCTTCTCCGATGTCAACAACTACGGCGTCCGGCACGCAAAGGGGGACTATCTGCTCTTTCTGAACAACGATGTGGCGGTGAAGCCCGGATGGCTCCGGGAGATGCTCTCCGTCTGCCTTCGGCCGGAGGTCGGAGCCGTGGGCGGAAAGCTGTATTACCCGGACGGCAAGGTGCAGTCCGCCGGCGTGATCGTCGGGATCGGCGGCGTGGCCGGTTCCCTCTTTACCGGGATGAATGGATCTTTCAGCGGTTATCTCCACCGGGCCTCCACGATGCAGGATCTCTCAGCGGTCACCGGAGCGATGATGATGGTCAGGCGGTCTGCCTTTGAGGAGGTGGGCGGATTCAGCATGGAACTGCCAGTAGCCTTCAACGATGTGGATCTATGCCTGAAGCTCCGGAAGCGGGGATACCTGGTGGTCTTTGACCCTTACGCGGAGGCAGTTCACGATGAATCGCGCTCCCGGGGGGATGAGTACACGAAGGAGAAAGCGGAGCGCTACCGGAGGGAAGCGCAATATATGCATGATCACTGGGGAAAATACTATGAGA
>CADBUA010000497.1 GCA_902797665.1 uncultured Lachnospiraceae bacterium
TCCACGAAGACGTCGGAGGCAGAGTCGACAGCGGCGTCGGAGGCAGAGGCCGCAAGGCGGTCGGAGACTGAGATGAAGGGGGAGACGATCCCGGAGGGAAGGGACGCAGCTCACAAGTATCTGCTGCTGCAGAATGCGTATCTCAGGAGCAGTCCGGATCAGGTGGAGGAGAATGTCCTCCTGACAGTTCCTGCCTTCGCGGTCCTCTATCTGGATGACTCAGCGGAGGAGCGTAATTCGAGGGTTCGGGTCAGTTATCAGAGTGGCGAAGAGGAGGAGATAACGGGCTGGATCTTTAAGGACTATCTCATGGCCTATCCCTATTCCGGGGAGGAGCGCTACCTGGTCCGTTTTGAGCAGCTTGACAGTGATCAGATGAGTCTCCTGATAAATGCCGCAAAAGACAGGGTCAGAGAGGATTCCGGGGAAGACTCGATTCTCTACGCGATGGAGATCCGATATCTCAAGGACCTGGATGAAGATTCGGAGAGAGACAGGCAGGACCTGGTGCTCTTCTTCAAGGTCGCGAACCGGGAGCGGTATTACGGGATCATGTACCGCAACCTCAGTATCTCCCCGGAGGGAGAGCTTGAGGAGCCACAGCCGATGTTTTACGACGAGGGTGCTTTCGGTGACCGGAGCTACGGGGACTACCTGGAGATGGCCAATCGGATGGACACGGTGGAGAACGCGGGAAAGTATCTGTTCTTTGGCGCTGTGAATAAGGCAGGCTATGGAACCTATACTTCCGAGGAATTTGCCTCGGACTATCCTTGATCGCGAAAACAGAGCCGGAGACCCGGCGTCTGAGAGGAGTAGCAATGAAGCGGTGCATGGGATGCATGTCAGAGTATGGGGATGAGCTGGAAGCCTGTCCGGTCTGCGGGTTTTCACCTAAGGTTCTGGCGGAGCAGAGGGAGAAGTTCCCGGAAGCATTGGAGACGGGAACGCTGCTCTTTGGCCGCTATCATCTCGGCAGGGTGCTGAGTTATACGGATTTTTCCATCATCTACAATGCCTGGGATTCTCTGATGAGGATGCAGACGGCGGTGCGGGAATTCTTCCCCTTTTCGCTCTCTGACAGGGCAGAAGGATCAAGGCTCGTGGAGATCCGTCAAGGCGCGGAGGACCTTTACCGGGAAGTAAGGGAGGCTTTTGAGACCGAGGCGCTGACGTTGTTCCGAAATCAGGATTTATTCTGTATGGTGAACAATTACCGGGTCCTCAGGGAAAATGGCAGCTCCTACATTGTCATGGAATACCTGGCAGGGGAGTGTCTTGGTGACATGATCCGGTCTGGCCGCCTTTCCGCTCGCCCGGCAGATGAGATTTTCGCTTTGATCCGGAAGATCCGGGAGAGCCTCAGGGAGATTCACAGGCGCGGGATTCTGCACCTGAACCTCTCCCCGGATGCGGTCTATCTGACGGAGGAGGGGAACCTGAAGCTGGTCGATTTTGGGCTGGCAAAAGCAGTCTTTTACCGTTCTCTCGCTGGGGAGACCGGAGTTTACGAAGAGTCTTTCGCATCACCGGAAATTCTGGAGGAGGGAACGGGCACACGGGAGTCAGACTATTACTCCCTGGGAAAGATTCTGATAGCCCTGGCGGAAGGACGGATGGATCAGGGGCTGGAGCGCGGGAAAGGATCCCTTTCTGAGATCGCAGCTTTGCTGACAGATCCGGATCTCTCGAGGAGACGGACCGGCATGGACCGACTTGACAGCTGGCTGAAGGAGTATGGAGGGTGAGAGGGTGGATCGAAATCTGGAACAGAACTCAGTAAAAAATGCCCGGTCCAGGAGAAATCTCAGAAAGAGGGATCCTTATCGAGGCAGGTATCGGATTGCCCTCTCCCTGGCCATTTTCTTCTTTGCCTGCACCCTTTTTCTGGGCGGGCTTACGCTGAAGCTTTATCGGGAAGTACAGAAGGGGAAGGAGACAGGGCCGGAGATAAAGATTACGGAAGCTGCGGAAGATATGTCGGAGACCGGGAAGTCTGAATATGGGACATCCGCAGGGGCATTGTCTGAAACTGCGCTCATGCGGGAGACGGAACTCGAGGCAGGGACTGAGGCGGACACTGAAAACGAGAGTGAAAGCACAGCAGAAGCTGATGGAGAGTCGGCCTGACAGAGGATCCGGCGGGCTGCTCCCGGGATTTATGGAACAGGCTGAAGGGAGCCAGAGCTCATGAAGAACATCACATACGCTTGGAAGGAGAACAGAGGGGAGCGGAAATACCGAGAGGACAGCGTCTCCGTAAGTGGAAAGGACGGTCATTGGCTGTTTGTGCTTGCGGACGGCCTGGGCGGCATGGGATACGGCGCCGTTGCCTCCAGGACAGCCGTGGAGGCAGCCGTGGCGGCCTTTCACGAGCATAAGGAGCATAACGCTGATGGGAATGTCCTCATTCGGGCTGTTGAAGCCGCTCAGGAGGCGGTCCTGAGATGTCAAAAGGAAAAGCCGGAGTATCGGGATATGGCAACCACCATCACGGCACTGGAGATAGACGGCGATACGGCGAGATGGATTCACATCGGGGACTCCAGGATCTACTTTTTCCGGGATGGACGCTTCAAGACCCGCAGCAAGGACCACAGTGTCCCGCAGATGTTGGCCAACGCGGGGATGATTCGGGAGGAGGAGATTCGTGTCCACCCGGACAGATCGCGGCTTCTCCGCGCGGTCGGCCAGGACTGGAGAGGGGCGGAAGTCTGGGTTTTGTCCGAACCGCTTTTACTCCAGCCCGGGGACAGTTTTCTCATCTGCAGTGATGGCGTGTGGGAATGGGTGACCGGCGGAAAGATGGCAGAGCTTCTCCGCCAGTCAAACAGCCCGGAGGAATGGCTTGGAAAAGTAGAGGCGGAAGCGGTTCGGCTGGGACAGGGCAGAGGGATGGATAACTTCTCTGAAATCTGCGTATGGGTTCATGATTGAGTGGGATAGAAAGGGGAAGCGGTGGCAATCGTCAAATGTGCAAACGGACATCACTATGATGCGGATCGGTTTCCGGAATGCCCCTACTGCATACAGGTCCGGGAGCGGAATCGGAGACTTCAGGGGGAACTGGAGCAGGATTGTGGCGGAAAAGCCTACATTCGGGCGGAGGAGCTGAAAAGGCCGGAAATGCCCGATCGGGCATCTGAATCCAGCATGCGTGCGGATGACGACGGCAGAACGATAGGGATCTATGCGGGAGGCATGACGGACTATGTGACTGGCTGGCTTGTCTGCGTGGAGGGTCCGCTGATCGGTCAGGACTTCCGGGTTCATCATGGCCAGAACTGGGCCGGCCAGAGATCGGACAATGATATCTGCTTCCAGGGAGCGGCAGGAGTCCGGGGAATTGAGGAGCGTCATCACTGCTGCTTTGTCTATGACGGCCGGCACGGGGCGCATTACCTTGTTCCGGGCACGGCAGGAGGGATGGTCTTTTATAAGGGGCAGATCCTGACGCAGCCAGTGAAGCTTTCTCTGGGGGATCAGGTTCGGATTGGAAACTGCTGCTTTATGTTTGTGCCCTTCTGCACAGAAGGACGCACATGGATTGAAGAGAAGGGGATGCTGAGATGGAAAGATGGCACAGAAAGAGAGGAAAAAGTCCCGTTGGCCTGACAGACAGCGGAAAGTTCTGGGCTTGTCTGTTTCTCTGCCTGACGGCCCTCCTCCTTCCAGGGAAGGCGTCTGCCGCCGAGAACGAATATAAAGTGGAGCAGGTGTTCATCAACATGCCCCAGGTGACGGCCTTCTACCAGGGCGGGGACGGAAACGTGACAGCGTCTCTGGGGGGAGAGAAGCTCTCTTCCGTGGAGGCCCCCAGGCTTTTCAAGGATTCCGGGGCCGACGCGGAGTACTACATCTTCCTTGATATTTCCGCCTCTGTCCCGAGGAGCCGCTTTGAGGATATCAGATCCTCCCTCACCCGCTTCTGTATGGACCGGAGGGATCAGGACAGAATCCTGCTTTTCACCTTTGGAGATACGGTGACTCAGATCCTTGATGGGACGGAGAACAGGACCCAGCAGGTGGACGCTATCGCCCAGCTTGAGAACCACGATCAGAACACGGTGCTCTTTGAAGCGCTGGATCTGGCAGCCCAGCGGATGGTGGAGGCGGGGCAGAATTCGGATACCCGCAGGCTGGCTGTCGTACTGTCGGATGGCAAGGACTGCGCGGACAATCAGAGAGACTTCCAGACCATGCAGAATCAGCTCACATCCAGCGGGATTGAGCTGTGCACGCTGGTGGTGGAGAACAACGAGGGGGATTCGCCGGAACTGGCGGCTCAGTATCAGACCCTGTTCTCCTCCCTGGCCCGCAGCACCGGAGGCTCCTCCTTTATCTGCGGAAACAGTGAGACTTCTGTCTGGACGGGCCTGGATGAGATCCGGGAAAAAGTTCTCTCCGGATACTGGCAGCTATTTACCGCATCCAGCAATCGCGTATCGAAACAGAAGGAGACCTTTACCCTGGATTACGGGGATGGTCACCATGCCGGCCGGGAGATCCTGGTCGATCGCAGTCAGCCTGACCTGGAGGCTCCCACGGCCCTTCTCTCCAGAACAGAGCAGAGCAATGAAATCCAGGTGGAGTACTCGGAGAAGGTCCAGAATGCGGGAAATCCGGGCATGTATCAGCTCCTGAAGGACGGGGCCGCGGTCCCGGTCCTGCAGGTCATAGAGGACAGCGCCAATGTCTACCGCCTGGTTCTCGCTTCCGGCCTGGAGGGCGGAAGCTATAGCCTCCGGATCAGTGACAAGGTCACGGATTTCTCCATGGAGGAAAACCCGGTGCAGGGAAGGGAAGCCCTGATTCTTGAAGTGCTGGAGATTTCTCAGACAGAGA
>CADBUA010000498.1 GCA_902797665.1 uncultured Lachnospiraceae bacterium
CCAGAGTACTGGTTTCCCTCCAGCCATTCCCCAGATTGTCGCGGGAGAGTGCAAAGCGAGGTGATTGAGTGCAAAATCAAAGACCGGGCGCATATCCAAAAGGGCGATAGGAGCCTCAGCCCAGCCGAATGCCTGCAGGCGCTTGCGACTGGACAGGTACCAAAAATCTATCTTATGCGCCTTTTATACCCGGTTGATTCATAAAAACGATTCTTGTCTTCATACATCCTCTGGTCCGCAATCTCTTTCATGGAGTTGAAGTCTTCGTTGTAATGGTCCTGCCAGGCCAATCCCACCGCAACATAGATCCCCGTCTCCTTCAGGGACTTTTTTATATAGTCCAGGTGGGTCTCAATCTCCCCTCTGTCATAATCACTTAAGAGAACAAGGAATTCGTCTCCTCCGGTGCGATAGACCCGGTCATGACGAAACACATGGGCGAGCACGGTCGCCGCCCCGACGATCAACCTGTCTCCTTCGCTGTGGCCAAAGAGGTCATTGACCTGCTTCAGCCCGTTTACATCAACAGAAACCACCGCAGCCGAAGCGCCCGGTCTGAAGACTGCGGCCCCGCCGTTCTCCAGGGCGTTCCGATTCAGGACACCTGTCAGCTCGTCACTGTAGGACATCTTCATCAGATGGAGTGCTTCTTCTTTCTCAAAATATACACAATTGTAGCGTGTATTAAAGCCATTGTGAATGGACACCATCATCTGCTCACAGGTGTCATATCCGCAGGATGCACAGTTGATGTACCTGGATTCACGGGTATATTTCCGCATCGTTTGATAGATCGTCTCCGCTTCATCTTCTGTCGGATCGGATACAGAACAGGATGCGCTCTGATCCTGAAAAGATGTCAAATAATCCGAAAGGTCAAGTCCTGAGAACTGCTCTTCCATGTTCGCCCACCGCGCCTCACAGGACAGATTCGGATTCCAGGGCGACCTCTGCGATATATTTTTGCTATGCCTTCTGATCTCTCCGATCTGAAGAAGACCTCTGTTTTCCCGCTCCTTTTCCTCATGCATTGCGGTTCCTTCGATACATCCCTCCCTGCAGTTCAGGGCGTCGAAAAGGGCATAGGGCATCCTGCTGTCAAAGATATTTTTGCGGTTCTCCGAGAACCGCTGAAACAGGTAGGTCTTGCCGGAAATGATCCGGATCGGCGTATCATCCCCGATGAGCCATCTGACATTGTCTGCAAGCCCGCCCGGAGCAGGGTAGAAGGAACCAAGTCCGGCGCCCAAATCTTCGATGATCTCTCCATCAACAGGGCCATCTTCCATGTATTCGGCCAGACGCTTTGCCAGCCTCGGAAAGGTTACATTGTAGGCAATCAGCTCGGGATATTTGTCCACCTCCAGCTTCTTGGCTATACAGGGACCTATAAAGGCAAGCTTTTCCTTCATCCCGAGCGTCTTTCTGCAGTAGACAGCAGCGCACATCATGGGGCTTTTGACCGGCAGCAGCTTGAAAAGAAGCTCCGGCATCCAGTGTTCAATGTAGGATACAACCACCGGGCAGGATGTCGAAATCTGGCCCGTATATCCCTGATCCCGGATCAGCTTAAGATAGGCCCATGTGCAGATATCCGCCCCAAAGGATACGGGAATGACCCGTTTTACCCCCATCCGCTTCAGAATCGCCAGGTACTTCCTGTATTCATCGGGGTACTTTGCCTCGAAGGAGGGGGCGATCAGCACGCTTATTTCTTCCCCTCCCTCCAGGGCAGAGAAGAAGGACTCCGTATCGTCCATATAGTCCCTCGCATGATGCTGGCAGACATCAATACAGGCCCCGCAAAGGATACAGCGGTCGCTGTTGATCCCAATCAAGCTTCTTCCCTTCTCGTTCATGGAGATGCTCGCACCAAATGACTTGCATATCCGGACACACTGATTACAACCAATGCAATTATCATTTGTAAAAATTACTCCGCGCTCCATCATTATGTTCCCCCATATAACTATATTGTACCTGTCCAGTCGCAAGCGCCTTAAAGGTACGAGGCCGGGCGCAGGCTCCTATCGTCGCATTCGATATGCGCCTGACCTTTACTTTTGTTCTCTATTACCCCGCTTTGCGCAGCTAGTGCGCAAAGCGGACTGGACAGTTACCCAATATTTACCCCTTTATCGAATGAGCGAAAACATCTGACAGGTTCTGCTTCAAAAGTCTATTCGTCAAACGCTGGGAACTATACTCGCGACCGGAAGGATTTGCACCGTAAGTCTATTGCCGATGTATATGCCAGATACACCAGAAACTTGCCTTTGGCAAATCCTAAGTGCTTCTAATATAAGACCTCTAATACCTATGGCCCCCTATGGCCTCCTTCGGTGTGTATATTCCAGGTCTCGTGCTGCCCCGACATCCCGATTCGGTCAAGGTCATCGAAAAGGCTCAGAGAGCGGATCCGGTCCGGACAATGACCCGAAACCTGGCAATGGCCATGGCTCTTCTGCCTACAGAGAGCTTGGATCAACCAGATCTCCCATATCGCTCTGAAGGTTCTAAAGGATCTTAGAGATCAGGCCATCCGGAAAATCTTAGCGCCTCAGATAGGATGAGGAGACCGGGAATGTGAAATAGGTTTCCGGATAGGGTTCATTTTCCAGGGTAAAATGCCACCACTCACAATCTATGATCTGGAATCCATTCCTGACCATGACTTGCTGCAACATCATCCTGTTTCTGTACTGCTCCTCTGAAATGCCCCTGTAATCCGGATGGGAGTTTTCACTGAAGAGGTCAAAGGGGCTTCCCATATCCACCTCTTTCCCGCTTCGCATATCCAGCAGCGTCAGATCTACTGTACTGCCCCGGCTATGGCTCGATTGGCTTGCGATGTAGCCCTTTTTGAAGAGCTCCTGCTTTTCCAGATCCGGATAGAAGTAGGGCTTCATCCTAATATCCTGATCCTCAATCCCCCACAGAACAAAATGCTTTACTGCGCATGCCGGGCGGTAAGCATCAAAGACCTTCAGTCGATATCCCTGAACAAACATCTCATTGCTGACGGTTTTGAGAGCCCTCGCAGCTTCCCTCGTCAGCAGCGCGCAAGGTTCCTCATAGCCATCGATCCGCTCGCCGATAAAGTTGTAGGTGGAATAATACCGGATCTCCTGCAGAATATGCGGTACATAGTCTGCAAGCAATACAAAGCCGGAGGAATCCATCGTTATGTCATTTCTGTAATTCGATCCCATGGTCTCTGTTTTCCCTCAAATACGCTTCTGGATAAGAACATATATTCCACTTTCTTCTTTGATAGATAAAGCCTATGATATTTTAGGTGTGATTATATGTTCTTTTATCGACTATTGTATCATACCTTTTGATCTGTCCTCAGAAAGAAATTGAAGATGCCATCCCGGCATAATGATCCCATCCATATAGTTGGGAAAACAGACGCCTATGAACGATCCCCTGATCTTCTCTGATCTTCTCTGATCTTCTCAAAGACAAAGGCTTTCTGCGTCTTACCCAGCATCTCCTTCAGCATAATATGATGTAATCTGTATGGGGCCTCGGATCTGGCATCCACCTTTTCAAACACTCCGTCGATCCTCATTCTCACGACATGCATGCCGTTCAGGCCAAACCGCTCTTCCATCCTCCTTGTCAGTTCCGTTCGGA
>CADBUA010000499.1 GCA_902797665.1 uncultured Lachnospiraceae bacterium
GGCAGATTCGAATGCTTCCCGGTATAAAAGGCCGTACAGAAATGCAGATACAGCAGCGGGAAAACGCAGACGAAAGCGATCCTGAGAAGAAGGGGGAGATCCATGGCTGAGAAGGAGCATTCACTGATTGTCCTGGCGGGGCCGACGGCAGTCGGAAAAACCGCACTTTCGATCTCTCTTGCCCGGGAGATCGGCGGGGAGATCATCTCCGCGGACTCCTGTCAGGTCTACCGGGGGTTGGATATCGGCTCCGCCAAGATCAGCGAGAAGGAGATGGGCGGAATCCCCCACTATCTCATCGATGTGCTGGATCCAACGGAAAACTTTGATGTGGTACGCTTTCAGGAGCTGGGGAAGGCAGCCATGGAAAGGATCTGTTCCCATGGCCATATCCCCATCGTGGTGGGCGGAACAGGCTTTTATATTCAGGCTCTGGTCTACGACATTGATTTTACCGAGAACGACGGGGACAGAAGCTACCGGAGAGAGCTGGAAGAGCTGGGGGAGAAATCCCCGGAAAAGCTCCACCAGATGCTGCTGGAGAGAGACCCGGAGTCCGCTGAAATGATCCACGAAAACAACATCAAGAGGACCATCCGGGCCCTGGAGTTTTATCATCAGACGGGAAAAAAGATCTCCGAGCACAACAAAGAGGAGCGGGGGAAGGAATCCCCCTACCGCTTTGCCTATTTCGTTCTCAATGATGAAAGGTCCTATGTATATGACCGTATTGACCGGCGGGTGGATCTGATGCTGAATGCCGGTCTTCTCTGCGAGGTCAGGGGACTGAGGGATCAGGGACTCTCCCCGGAACTATGTTCCATGCAGGGCCTTGGCTACCGGGAGATGATGCAGTACTTGGAGGGGGACTTTCCTCTTGAGGAGGCGGTCCGCCTGATGAAGAGGAATACCAGGCACTTTGCCAAACGGCAGATCACCTGGTTCAAGCGGGAGAAGGACGTGATCTGGCTGAACCGGCAGGATTACGGCCGCGATGACCGGAGAATCCTTGATGCCATGAAGGAGATTCTCCGGGAGCGGGGAATCCTGGCCTGAAGAGATCTCGACATGCCGGGCGAAGCTGCCTGCCGGAGTCATAAACAGGAGGATAGAAGGAGTATGGGAGCAGAAAAGGCGGAGAAAACAGCCCTTGGGGCCCTCTATGAAGAGATGGGGATCTCGGGGGCTGTCTGTGAGCTGGGGGAGGAAATTCTTTCTTCTCTCAGGGAGCGCTTTGAGGAGATTGACAGGACCGCGGAGTACAACCAGCTGAAAGTCCTTGGGGCAATGCGGAAGAACCGGATCAGCGCGGAGCATATGAATGGGTCCACCGGCTACGGCTACAATGATCAGGGGCGGGATGATCTGGAAAAGGTCTTTGCGGACACCTTCCACACGGAGGATGCCCTGGTCCGGCCTGGGATTGCCTGCGGGACCCATGCCCTGTCCCTGGCCTTGTCCGGAAACCTCAGGCCTGGGGATGAAATGATCTCGATCAGTGGAAAGCCCTATGACACCCTGGAGGAGGTCATCGGGATCAGGCCCTCCCGGGGGAGCCTGAAAGAGTACGGGGTCAGTTACCGGCAGGTGGAGCTGAAAGAAGACGGAAGCTTTGATTTTGACGCAATCCGGGATGCCTTTGGGCCCAGGACCCGCCTTGTGGAGATTCAGCGCTCCAAGGGATATCTGACAAGGAGGTCCCTGCCGGTTCAGGACATTGGGGAGGCGATTCAGTTTGTCAAGAAGCTCCGCCCGGATATCATCACCATGGTCGACAACTGCTATGGGGAGTTCGTTGACCGCCTGGAACCCTCGGACTTTGGCGCGGACATGACGGTGGGCTCTCTCATCAAAAACCCGGGTGGAGGTCTTGCCCCGCTTGGCGGCTACATTGCCGGCAGTTCGGAATGTGTTGAGAACTGCGCGGTGCGGCTGACTTCCCCGGGCCTTGGGCGTGAAGTCGGGGCCAGCCTGAATACCCTCAGGTCTTTCTATCAGGGATTCTTCCTGGCGCCGACGGTGACAGCTGCTGCCCTGAAGGCTGCGATCTTCGCGGCGAA